>CAXBDO010000036.1:0-13314 GCA_963974165.1 uncultured Aequorivita sp. | reverse complement strand
TGGCTAAATCTGTTACCCTAATCCATAGAAGAAACGAATTCCGCGGCGCCTTAGATAGCGTTGAAAAAGTTCAAGAATTAAAAAACCTTGGAAAGATTGAATTAATAACCCCAGCCGAAGTAGTTGGTTTGGTTGGAAATACAAACTTGGAAGAAGTAGTAATAAAGCAGGGCGCTGAGGTTTTTAACCGCGAATGCGATCATTTTATTCCGCTCTTCGGATTATCGCCAAAGCTTGGACCTATTGCAGATTCCGGGTATATACGCCATAGGCGACGTTAATACTTATCCGGGGAAACTGAAGCTTATTCTTTGCGGTTTTCACGAGGCAACCCTAATGTGCCAAAGTGCCTACCAACGAATCTTCCCGGATAAGCGCTATGTTATGAAATACACAACTGTAGGGGGCGTTGAAGGTTTTGATGGCAGTAAAAAAGAAGCCCCAAAAGCCGTTATAAAGTCAATTGATTAATGAGCGATATTAAAATTAGCATTATAGACCGCGAAGGGATAAAGCACCAGGTAGATGCCCCGGTAGATATGAATATGAACGTAATGGAAATAGTACGTTCATATGAATTGGCGCCCGAAGGCACTATAGGTATCTGCGGAGGTATGGCAATGTGCGCCTCCTGCCAATGTTATGTGCTGAGCGATCACGAATTGCCAGAGATGAGTTATGATGAAGACCTTATGCTTTCGGAAGCATTTAATGTGAAAGATAATAGCCGTCTTGGCTGCCAGATTTTTATAAAGGAAGATCTGGAAGGACTGGAAATAGAACTTGCTCCTGAAGTTTAACGTAGTATTTTCAAACCGCTTTTAAACAACATTTCTACAAATCTTTGGTAAGCCAATTCAGAAGGGTGAAGGCCATCGCTGGCAACCAAATCTGCATTTTCTAATCCTTGTTGTGTAATTGGGGTTATGTTCAAAAATTTAACGCCATTTTCATTTGAAATTTTTTCTGCAAACTTATTGTAGCTTTTTAATTCTGAAGTGACTTTTTCGGCCTTGCCAGATTTTTGTCCGAAGGGCGTAAAGGCATAATCAGGGATTGAAAGTACAATTACGTTTTCAGATTTTCCTTTTGCGAATGCTATAGCCTTAACCAATAATTCTGGGAATTCCTTTTCATATAGCGAAAAGGGCTTTCCTTGATATTGATTGTTTACGCCAATTAACAGCGTAACAAAATCGTAATCTTTTGAAGGATTTTCCGCATCGCTTGCCGAGAGTAAATCTGTAGTAGTCCAACCTGTTTTGGCAATTATTTTTACTGAAGTTTTATCATTTAAAGTTTTATTCAAACTATCCGTCAATTGCTTTGGATAATTACAGGAGTCGCACACACTTTCGCCTATAGTATAGCTGTCTCCTAGCGCCAAATACTTGTAAGCCGTTTTTTCTGAAACAGGCTGTTCTTTTGATACCCCACAGGCAAGGGGAAGAAAGGCCAATAGAATTACTAATTTTTTGAAGCTCATTTTTTGTCTAATTTCAACATATAATAATACGGAATCTATAAATGCAATTCGAAAATTGGTTAAAAAATAAAAGCCACGACTGCTTGAATTCATATTAATCCGTGCAGTCGTGGCTGTTTAAGAATTGTAATCTCTCCTATTGAAATGCGTTCAAACCAGTAATATCCAAACCTGTAATCAATAAATGGATATCGTGTGTGCCTTCATAGGTAATTACACTTTCAAGGTTCATGGAGTGGCGCATTATGCTGTATTCGCCTGTAATTCCCATTCCGCCTAACATTTGTCGCGCTTCACGGGCAATATTTATAGCCATATCAACATTGTTTCGTTTCGCCATAGAAATCTGTGCGCTGGTTGCAGTACCTGCATTTCGCATAACACCAACACGCCAAGCCAATAATTGGGCTTTAGTGATTTCGGTAATCATTTCCGCCAGTTTTTTCTGCTGCAATTGAAATTGACCAATTGGCTTTCCAAATTGCATTCTTTCTTTTGAATATCGCAAGGCCGTATCGTAACAATCCATTGCGGCACCAATTGCGCCCCAAGCTATTCCGTATCTGGCAGAATCGAGGCAGCCAAGTGGCGCGCCCAAACCAGATTTGTTTGGAAGTAAATTTTCCTTAGGTACTTTTACATTATCAAAAATAAGTTCGCCCGTTGCCGAAGCACGAAGCGACCATTTGTTATGTGTTTCAGGGGTTGAGAAGCCTTCCATGCCACGTTCTACAATTAGTCCATGTATCCTGCCTTCTTCATTTTTGGCCCAAACAACGGCCACCTGTGCGAAAGGTGCGTTGCTAATCCACATTTTGGCGCCATTTAAAAGATAGTGGTCACCCTTGTCTTTAAAGTTGGTGGTCATTCCGCCCGGATTACTTCCGTGGTCTGGTTCTGTTAAACCAAAACAGCCCATCCATTCGCCTGAAGCTAGTTTTGGCAAATATTTTTTGCGTTGCTCCTCGTTCCCATATTTATAAATTGGGTACATTACCAATGAAGATTGTACAGAAGCCGTACTTCTAACGCCGCTATCGCCACGCTCAATTTCCTGCATAATCAATCCGTACGAAATTTGATCAAGGCCAGCCCCGCCGTATTCTTCTGGTATGTATGGTCCAAAAGCACCAATTTCTGCAAGACCTTTAATTATTTGTTCTGGAAATTCAGCCTTTTGGGCGTATTCCTCTATAATGGGCGATACATCGCGCTTAACCCAATCGCGGGCAGCTTGGCGTACTAATTTGTGTTCTTCGGAAAGTAATTCATCAAGATTGTAATAATCTGGAGCTTCGAATAAATCTGGTTTCATCTATAAAAAATTTAATGGAATACAAATGTAGAAATCACAAGCTTATAGAACTACATTTTCAGGTAAAATTCCTGAACCAGATTTTTGTAATCTTCCGTGTAGTTATGGCGTGAAGTTTCGATAGTAAGATTTTCAAATTTGGGTTGAATATTTTCAAACGAAAACTCCAATAAACTTCTTTTTTCCTCTGAAGCTTCATTGCCTCGAACCCTACAAATTCTTTTGGGAATTAAGTTTACTTCTGCCGCCATTTTTATAAATTGTTCTTCTTCCTTACGCGGAATAATAACAGCAAAAACCCCTTCATCGGAAAGTAAAAGCGAAGCGCTTTCAATCAATTCATCAAAGGGCAGTGAATCATTGAAACGGGCTACATCGCGGGATTCATTAGTCGTTTTATAATCTTCTGAATAAAACGGTGGATTGGATATAATAAGGTCGTATTTGTCGTCAATTTCTTCAACAAGTTCTGCAAGCGAGGCGTGGTAGCAAAACAACCTATCGCCCCAAGGAGAATTTTCAAAATTGTCTACACACTGTTCGTAGGCATGATCATCAATTTCAAGGGCATCAATCATTTCAGCATTGCTGCGTTGTGCTAGTTGTAGGGCAATAATGCCGGTGCCAGCGCCAATATCTAAAATTGAAAATGGATTATTTTTAAGAGAAACCCAAGCCCCGAGCAAAACTCCGTCTGTGCCAATTTTCATAGCGCAGCGATCTTGCTCAACTGTAAATTGTTTAAATTGAAATGGTTCCAATGGAATTTAGATTAACGATTGCTAATTGAAGATTTTGGGATTTGGGATTTGGAATTTGGATTTTCCAATTAAAGGTACATTTCAATCAAACCCTCCGGCACTTCCAATAGGATATTTTTATTTTCGCGGTCCACTTTTTTAATAAAATGGTCTATCATTGGCACTAAAATTTGTTTGCCGTCGCGATCAATTTCAAATAAAGCTTGTGAAGTTGTATCGTTTACGCCGGTAATTTCACCAATTATTCCGAAAGATTCGTCTTCAGCGGTAAACCCGATAATTTCGTGGTAGTAGAATTTATTACCGGTAAGTTTTGGTAAAAATTCCAAAGGCAAATATAGATGTGCGCCAATTAGGGCATCTGCTTCCTCTTCATTATTTACATCCTCAAAGCGTATGCGCAGCAGTTCGCTTTTGTGCAAGGAGCTTTCTGCAATAAAAAATGGAATCAAGTTTTTGCGCTGTTGCACAAAAACCGATTCCATTTCTGTAAAAAGTTCGGGTTCGTCTGTGTCAAGTTTAATGAGCAGTTCCCCCTTAAAGCTATATTTTCTAACGATTTTGCCCAAGTAGAAGCAATTCTCCTTTTGCATCGTCTTTAAATTTAAGCTTCTTTTTTGTCTTCGTTAGCTTCGTCTGCAGCTTCTTCAATTGCAGATTTAGCAGCTGGAGCATCTTCTGTTTCAGTTTCAGCAGTTGCTTCAACTTCTTCAGTAGCTTCCTCTTCTGCAGGAGCAGCAGCGGCGGCAGCTTCAGCAGCACGTTTTTCGTTTACAGCTTTTTCAGCAGCAAGAGCTTCAGCTTTCGCTTTGTCTTTGCTTTCAGAAAGTGTTGCTTTTTTATGGTCGATTGAACCTTTTTTAGATTCCAACCATTCGTTGAATTTTGCCTCAGCTTGTTCTTCAGTTAAAGCACCTTTACGAACACCACCAGCAAGGTGATTTTTCATTAATGCGCCTTTGTAAGAAAGAATTGCACGAGCAGTATCTGTAGGTTGAGCTCCATTTTGAAGCCATTTTACAGCGCTGTCCACGTCAAGGTCAATCTGTGCAGGGTTTGTTGTTGGATTGTAGAAACCTATTTTTTCTAGGAATTTACCATCTCTTTTACTACGGCTGTCTGCCGCGATAATCCAGAAATAAGGTTTCCCTTTCTTTCCGCGTCTTTGTAGTCTGATTTTTACAGGCATGTTAAAATTAATTTTTGGGGTTCTCGACCCCGGTTATAATTAAGGACGGCAAAGATAGTATTTTTTCCTTTTGAAATTCAATCAATTAAAGTATTTCTTTTACATTTGTTCAGAACCCTAAGAATCCCATATCTGATGAAAAAATTTCTAACTATACTGTGTTGTGTTTTGTCGCTTATTTCCTGCGAAAATACCCAAATAAATGAAGTTGTACTGCAGGCAAAAATAGATGACGATTTTTATATTTCTACAGATGCTCGGGCGGCGGTAAATGACGACGGTACGGTTACCATTTTAGGCAATACCCGAAATGAATCTCTTACCCTAAAGCTTTCCCGTTTGGCTGAAGGCGATTTTATAATAAATGAGGGCAGAACAAACACTGCTTCCTATCAGGATTTTGAACGTAATTTATATACAACCATTCCTTTTGGGGAAGGAATTGTAAATATTTCCAGGCTGGATGAAAATAACAAAACCCTTACGGGTACCTTTAAATTTACTGCCTATCAAATTGGTATAGATACCATTTTTGTTTCCAAAGGGGTGTTGTATAATATTCCGTACACTGGTGCGGGCATAGATAACCCAAACAATGCAGGTTCATTTACCGCTAAGGTAAACGATGTTCGCTTTACGCCAATTACAGTTACCTCCCAAAGTACGGGGAACAGTATAATTACTTCCGCCGCAACCTCGTCGGCGAATATTGTAATCTCGCTGCCAAGTGATGTGGAGGTAGGTGATTACACTTTACCGCTCGGGAATTTTCAGGCGAAATACCAAGGCGCCAACGGGCCTGAAACAACCACCGAAGGCCGAATAACAATCTTGGAGCACAACCCCACGGCTAAAGTTCTTAAGGCCACTTTTTCCTTCAACACAAGCACTACTACTATAACCGAAGGTAGATTTGAAGTTTCCTATTAAGGGTTCGCAATTGCAAAAAATACACTTCAAAGGTTAAACCTTGTTAATTTGTACTAAACTTAGGTTAATAATTCGTTGAACGCCTTTATTCATGCTATGTTAGGGTATATCCGAATAAAGTTGAACAGTTGTCTTTTAAGGAATGATGATGAAAAAATAACTGTATAATTTAAAACGAATTATAATGAAGTTTACTGAAAAAATGACAAGCAAATTAAATGAACTGTTAGAAAAAAATTATGACGCCGAAAAGGGTTATAAAAAAGCTGCTGAAAATGTTGAAAACTCAAAGTTGAAGCAATTTTTCACCGAGCAATCTGAACAGCGAAATAATTTTGGTCATGAAATAAAAGCCGAAATTAAGAATTACGGCGAATCTCCAGACAAGGGTGGAAGCACCACCGGTGCCCTTCACCGAACTTGGATGGATATTGAAACAGCCTTTACCTCAAATAACGAGGAAACTATTTTGGAGGAAGTCCAAAAAGGAGAAAAAGCAGCGGTTGAAGAGTACAATGAAGTAATTAACGATACAACATTGCCCCCTACAACCCAGCAAATATTGACCAAACATCGCGACTCTATTCAAAGCGCATGGCAAAGTGCCAAAAATTTTGAATCGGTAGTAGCATAACAAAAATTGAAAAAGAAGAATTAACCGTCTTTGGAAATCTCCAAAGGCGGTTTTTTTTGTGAACAACTCCTAATAATTTAACTTCCCAAAAGAGGCTGGTTTTTCTATTTTTACCATTCCTAAAAACATCCCTTCGCGTAGCCAATTGGAAAGTCCAAAAATGCCGCAATTATAATATATTCAATAAAAAATCTCAATGTATTTAATCTTCGATACAGAAACTACAGGTCTTCCAAAACGCTTTAATGCGCCCGTAAGCGATAGCGATAATTGGCCCCGCTGTATCCAGATTGCATGGCAGTTGCACGATGCAATGGGAAATTTAGTTGAACACCAAAATTATTTGGTGAAACCCGAAGGTTTCAATATTCCTTTTGATGCCGAGAAAATCCACGGAATTTCAACGGAATTGGCTACAGAAGAAGGCGTTTCTTTGGAAGAAGTGGCCGAAAAATTTCAGGCTGCACTTTCGAAGACAAAGTTTCTGGTAGGGCAAAATGTAGGTTTCGATTTAAATATAATGGGTGCCGAATTTTTTAGATTGGGATTTGAAAACCCCTTGCCTAATCTGCGTGTTTTAGATACCTGTACCGAAATTACGGCCCAGCTTTGCCAAATTCCCGGCGGTCGGGGCGGCAAGTTTAAATTGCCCACATTAACAGAACTTCACGAATTTCTTTTTAGCGAACCTTTTGCCGAAGCGCACAATGCAACGGCAGATGTAGAGGCAACAACCCGTTGCTTCCTGGAGTTGGTGCGCAGGCAGATTTTTACGGTGGAAGAACTGGATGTGCAACCAGATTACTTCGAAAACTTTTCTGAAAAGTATCCGCAGCCAATCCAGCTAATTGGGTTAGAGCACATCAACCTAAAGCAGGCTTCAGAAAAAATAAGAAAGCAATTGCAGCTCGCCTCGGGTGTTGAAAAAATTTCTACTGAGGAGATAATTGAAAACATTGCTACCCTAGAAGATGCTCCATTTGTACATCTTCACAACCATTCGCAATTTTCAATACTTCAATCAACCTCCAGCACCTTAGATCTTGTAAATGCTGCGGTAAAGAATAATATGCCCGCTATTTCCTTAACAGATACGGGAAATATGATGGGCGCCTTTCACTTTGTGCAGGCCGTTTCAAACTATAACAAATCGCTTGCAGAATTACCCAAAAATGAGGACGAAGCCCCGCCAGAGCCTTTAAAGGCTATTGTGGGCTGCGAATTTTTTGTTTGCGAAGACCATCTAAACAAAACACACAAAGACAACGGCTACCAGATTGTAATGCTCGCCAAAAATAAAAATGGCTACCACAATCTGGCAAAAATGGCGTCCATCGCGTATACTGAAGGTTTTTACTACGTACCGCGAATAGACAAAGCCATAGTCGAAAAATATAAAGAAGACATTATTGTTTTAACGGGAAGCCTTTATGGCGAAGTGCCCGGCAAGATTTTAAATATAGGTGAAAACCAGGCAGAAGAAGCACTGCTTTGGTGGAAGGAGCAGTTTGGCGACGATCTTTATGTGGAAATTATGCGCCATAACCAAGAAGATGAAAAGCGTGTAAATGGCGTTTTGATTGAAATGGCAAAACGCAACAATGTAAAATTGGTTGCCTGCAACAACACTTATTATATAAATAAGGAAGATGCAAACGCCCACGACATTTTGTTGTGCGTAAAAGATGGCGAAAAGCAGGCTACCCCTATAGGTCGCGGTCGCGGCTACAGATATGGGCTTCCTAACCAGGAATATTATTTTAAGGGGCAGGACGAAATGAAGGCGCTCTTTAAAGATCTGCCCGAGGCCATTTTAAATATTAAGGAAGTTGTAAATAAAATTCAGCCCTACTCTTTGCATCGGGATGTGTTGCTTCCAAATTTTGGAATTCCTTCCGAATTTTTAAAACCTGAGGATATTGATGGCGGCAAACGTGGTGAAAATGCCTATTTGCGCTATTTAACTTACGAAGGCGCCAAAAAGCGTTATCCAGAACTTCTCGAGGTTTCGTATGAGGCCTTGACCGATTTTGAAATTCCGGAAGAAGCATCAAAACGTGTAAAGGAAATAAAACAACGATTGGATTTTGAGCTTAGCGTAATTGCAAATACCGGCTACCCTGGTTACTTTTTGATCGTGCAGGATTTTATTGCAGAAGCGCGAAAGATGGACGTTTCGGTAGGTCCGGGCCGTGGATCGGCTGCGGGTAGTGCCGTGGCATATTGCCTCGGAATTACAAATATATGCCCCATAAAGTACGACCTGCTTTTTGAGCGTTTTCTAAATCCTGACCGTGTAAGCATGCCCGATATCGATATCGATTTTGACGATGAAGGCCGAAGTAGGGTAATGGATTACGTAATCAATAAATACGGAAGCAATCAAGTTGCGCAGATTATAACCTACGGCACAATGGCCGCAAAATCTTCCATTCGCGATACGGCGCGAGTGTTGGATTTGCCATTGAATGAAGCCGATAGAATTTCGAAGCTTATTCCGAATATGACCAAATTGAACAAGATTTTTGGTCTAAGTCCGGGCGATTTGCGAAGCCGTTTCCGAAGTGACGAACTTCCAAAAGTGCAGGAACTTTTAAACCTCGCCGAAGGAAGCGATTTGGAAGCCCAGACTATAAATCAGGCCAAAATTTTGGAGGGATCCGTTCGTAATACTGGTATTCACGCCTGTGGAGTAATTATTACGCCCAGCGATATTACAGATTTTGTGCCCGTTGCCACTGCCAAGGATTCCGATTTGTATGTAACCCAATTCGATAACTCGGTTGTAGAAAGTGCCGGACTTCTAAAAATGGACTTCTTAGGGTTGAAAACGTTGACCCTAATTAAGGATACCGTTAAACTTGTAAAGCACAAACACAACATAGACCTCGATCCAGATAATTTTCCTTTAGATGATGAAAAGACGTACGAGCTTTTCCAAAGAGGGGATACGGTAGGGATTTTCCAATATGAATCTGCCGGAATGCAGAAATACATGAAGGAATTAAAGCCTACGGTTTTTGCAGATTTAATTGCAATGAACGCGCTGTACCGTCCGGGCCCGATGGAATATATTCCAAGTTTCGTACGTAGGAAACACGGCGAGGAGGAAATTGAATATGATCTTCCGGCTATGGAGGAATATTTAAAGGAAACCTACGGAATTACAGTCTACCAAGAGCAAGTAATGCTTTTGTCGCAGAAATTGGCGGGGTTCACTAAAGGTGAGGCCGACGTTTTGCGTAAGGCGATGGGGAAAAAGCAGAAATCGGTGCTCGATAAAATGAAGCCGCAGTTTGTTGCCCAAGCCGCAGAAAAAGGCCACGATCCTGCAAAACTTGAAAAAATCTGGAAAGATTGGGAAGCCTTTGCAAGTTACGCCTTCAACAAATCGCACTCTACCTGCTATGCCTGGATTGCATACCAAACCGCTTATTTAAAAGCGCATTACCCGGCCGAATATATGGCGGCGGTACTAAGCAACAACATGAGCGATATAAAGCAGGTAACCTTTTTTATGGACGAATCTAAACGTATGGGCTTAACGGTTTTGGGCCCAGATGTAAACGAATCTTTCCACAAATTTACGGTGAACGATAAAGGCGCCATCCGTTTTGGTATGGGCGCCGTAAAAGGTGTGGGTAGCAGTGCGGTAGCAACCATAGTAGAAAATAGAAAAGATGGAAAATATAAATCCATTTTTGATCTTTCCAAACGAATTGACCTACGTGCCGCCAATAAAAAAGCATTTGAAAATTTGGCGTTGGCTGGCGGCTTCGATAGTTTCGATACCCACCGCGCGCAATATTTACACGACGATGGCGATGGGGTAATGTTTATTGAAAAAGTATTGCGATATGCCGCCAAGTACCAGGAAACGCAGAACTCTTCACAAGTAAGTCTTTTTGGCGATGCCAGCGAAGTGCAAATTCCCGAACCCGAAGTGCCACCATGTGAGGAATGGGGCACTATGAAAAAACTAAAGCAGGAACGCGAGGTTGTTGGGGTTTATATCTCGGGCCATCCGCTGGACGATTTCAAAATTGAAATGAAAAGTTTCACCAATTGCAAGGTTTCAGATTTCAATAATCTTGAAAAATTCATCAATAAGGAAATGTGTTTTGGTGGGGTTGTAAGCGATGTACAACACAGGGAATCAAAAGCAGGAAAAGGTTGGGCTATTTTTACGGTAGAGGATTATGACGATAGTTACGACTTTAAAATATTTGGCGAAGAGTATTTGAAATGGCGTCATTTTTTGGTTCCAAATAGTTTTATTTACGGCCGTGTTTTTGTGAAAGAAGGATGGACCAACCGCGATACCGGTAAAAAGGGCGAGCCGCGACTTCAATATAATAGTTTCCAATTGCTGCATGATGTTATGGAAGTGCAGGGCAAAAAATTGACGTTAACCATTCCTTTAAATGAATTGGAGGATGAAAAAATTAACTCGCTTAAAAACCTTGTAAATACGCACAAGGGCGAAAAACAATTGTTTTTTGTGGTTTATGAAAAGAATGAAAAAATTAATCTAACTATGCCCAGCAGAAAACACAAGATTAATATTTCAAAGGAATTATTGGATGCTTTGGACAGGGAACAACTTCACTACAAATTGAATTAGTTTCACCCCATCTGGAAAAAAAGAGATAATTGGATTGGTATAGAAAACCCCAATAGCTTCATTTCCTAAACATATATTAAGAGTATAAGAATTCGTATAAAAAATAACTATTTTTGAAAACTCATTAAAAACAAAGATTATGGCATTAGAAATAACAGACGCAACATTCGAAGAAACCGTTTTAAAAAGTGATAAGCCAGTATTGGTTGACTTTTGGGCAGCTTGGTGCGGACCTTGCCGCATGGTAGGGCCAATCATTGAAGAAATAGGCAAAGAATACGACGGAAGAGCCGTTGTAGGAAAAGTAGACGTAGATGCAAACCAAGAGTTTGCCGCAAAATATGGCGTACGTAATATTCCAACTGTTTTGGTATTCCAAAATGGGGAAGTAGTGGGCCGTCAGGTTGGCGTTGCTCCTAAAAATGTATATGCTGAGGCGATCGATTCGCTTTTGTAAAATATTTGAAAAAGAAAAATTAAACAAAAAGGCTTGGCGTATTGCTAGGCCTTTTTCTATATTAGTAAAATGTCGGGTCAGGCGCAGTCGACATCTCTTTTTGATATCTAGAAACCTCTCGACTGCGCTCGAGGGGACAGAATAAAAAATATGAAAAAAACAGATAAAGTACAAGATAGAATAGACGGCAAATTATTGGACGAACGCAAAATTTTCCTTTGGGGAATGGTAGACGACAAAAGCGCGCGCCACGTAGTAGACCGATTGATGTATCTGGATGCATTAAGCCACGACGAAATTAAATTCTACATAAACAGCCCTGGAGGTTATGTAACTTCTGGATTCTCCATTTACGATACCTTAAAGGAAATAAAAAGTCCGGTTTCAACAATTTGTACAGGTTTGGCAGCATCTATGGGCAGTATTTTACTTTCTGCAGGTGAAAAGGGAAAACGCTTTATCCAACCCCATGCCCGCGTAATGATTCACCAACCTAGTGGTGGTGCAAGAGGGGTTGCCAGCGATATTGAAATTACCGCGCAGGAAATATTAAAAACCAAAGAAATTAGCGCCCGCATTTTAGCCGATAATTGCGGCCAGCCTTTTGAAAAGGTGATGAAAGATTTTAATCGTGACCATTGGATGGGTGCCGAGGAATCTGTAGCCTTCGGAATTGTAGACCATATCTTGGTGTAAAGCGCTCCAATAGCAATTAAAATAAAATAAAGGGAGTTGGGCCTCAAGCTGCAGTCCGTGAATGATGAATATTGAAAAGGAAATAAACGAAATTACAGGTTTTAAAAATCTCGAACTGCTTGCCAAACAAGTGGTGGAAGGCTTTATTTCTGGGCTTCATAAAAGTCCGTTTCACGGTTTTTCAGCAGAATTTGCAGAGCATAAAATTTACAACAATGGCGAAAGCACCAAACATATAGATTGGAAACTTTTCGCCAAAACCGATAAGCTTTACACCAAACGCTACGAAGAGGAAACAAATTTGCGCTGCCATTTAATTGTAGATAACAGCAGCTCGATGCATTACCCTAAATTGAAGCAATTCAATATTAATTCCCTCAACAAAATTGGGTTTTCGGTCTTGGCATCGGCCGCAATTATGAATTTGATGAAACGGCAGCGCGATGCTGTAGGCTTAAGTATTTATAGCGATGCGTTTGAGTTTTACGCTTCGGAAAAAGGTAGTGAGCGCCACCATCAAATGTTGCTTCAAAAATTAAATGAAGCCTTGGGTTCTTCCAAAGTTGGAACGGAGACCAAAACCTATGAGCACCTTCATTTAATAGCTGAAAAATTGAAACGCCGGTCGCTGGTTTTTCTTTTTACAGATATGTTTCAAAATGATGCCGAAGCCGAAAAGCTATTTGAAGCCCTTCAACATTTAAAATACAATAAACACGAGGTAATTCTTTTTCACACTTTCGACAAAAAGAAGGAGGTTTCTTTCGATTTCAGCAACCGTCCAAAACGATTTGTTGATGTAGAAACGGGCGAACATGTAAACCTGTATGCAGACAATATTAAGGAGCAATATGCAGAAGCGGTGCAAAATTACTTCACCGAGCTGCAGTTGCGTTGCGCCCAATACCGCATAAAGTACATTTTGACCGATATAAATGAAAGTTTCAACAAGATTTTGACCACCTATCTAGTAGAGCGTCAGAAGTTTGGATAATTTTTATTATTTTTTAAAAAAATAGTTTGTGAAAATGAAATGGAGTGGTATATTTGCCACCGCTTAATACAGCAAAGAACTTGTTCTAAAATGTATTGGTAACAATTTTTCACTTTGCCCAACTGTTGTTGGGGTTTGTTCCGAATATTCGGAATAGATTGAAAAACTTGGTCTGGTAGTTCAGTTGGTTAGAATACCTGCCTGTCACGCAGGGGGTCGCGAGTTCGA
>CAXBDO010000035.1:0-13339 GCA_963974165.1 uncultured Aequorivita sp. | reverse complement strand
GTGGGTTTCCCATCCATTCTTCTCGGTGCCGCCCAAAACAGGGTCGAAACCGTACCCAAAATCAATACCCAAAAGGCCAAATGCTGGCATAAATATACGTAATCCTGCGCCAGCTGAACGCTTTAACTCGAACGGATTGTAATTTCTAAACCCATCATAAGACGCGCCACCCTCAGCAAAACCAAGTACATAGATAGACGCCATTTGTGCCAAAGTTACTGGATATCTTACCTCTAACGAAAATTTATTGTAAATCGTATTTCCATCCTGATCGGAAAGTGACTGGTTAGGATATCCACGCATTTGAATTACTTCACGCCCATCTAAACTATAAGCGCCCAAGCCATCGCCACCTACGAAAAATCTTTCAAAAGGCGGAACACCTCTGTCTTGGTTGTAGGCTCCAAGAAATCCAAATTCGGTATTGGTACGAAGCACCATTTTACCAACAAGTCTGGTGTACCAGCTACCCTTAAATTTAACTTTATAATACTCCAACCAACCAAAGCGCTCCTGGTCAATTTGTGAAATACGCTTATTGTCGTCCACAAATTCCGGATTGTCTACAGCGGTTTGTGAAAGCAAGGTTCTTTCATCTGAAAGTGCCTTATAATCTACGCTATTGAATGCTGAATACGGCAGGGTAAGTTTTGCAGTAATACTGAAATCTGATCCTTGTGTTGGATATATTGGGTTTGTAGCGGTGTTGTTCCTACTAATCCCGATTGTATATGCCAAGTTATTTGAATAGCCATCCCCAAAAGTAAATAGCCCAGTGTTGTAATTATTTAAATTGTAGTGCTGGAAGCTAAGTGCGTTGGACCATACAAAATAATCATCTGGCCATTTCACTTTTTTGGCAAGACCAATAGACCCTCCGGTTATGGTAAAACTTCTGGATTTATCTGCTTGTCTATTAGAATAATCATAAAAATTCTGGATAGTGTGCGAGAATGATGTAGACAATTGCACCGGCTTTCTACCACCCAACCAAGGCTCTGTAAGCGAAAGGCTGTATGTTTGGTAATAACTACTTGCCTGCGCACGAAGCGAAAGTTTCTGGCCATCGCCCATAGGTAATGGTTTGTATGAATCTAGGTTAAAAATATTTTTAAGCGAAAAGTTGTTGAAGGAAAGCCCAAGCGTTCCAACAAAACCACCCCCGCCATAACCACCTTGAAGCTCAATCTGGCTAGAACCTTTTTCTACTACAGAATATTCAAGATCTACAAGACCGGCATTTTCGTCAACAGTTTTAAAGTTTGGCGAAAGTTGTTCGGGATCAAAGAAGCCTAATTGGCCCAATTCACGAATGGTTCTTACAACATCTCTTTTGCTGTATTTTTGTCCTGGGCGTGTTCTTAATTCCCTGTAAATAACGTGGTCGTTGGTGCGGTCATTTCCTATTACCGTAACGTGGTCAAAATAGAAAAGGTTCCGCTCCATGATACGTATTTCAAAATCGATGGTATCATTACGCACAGCAACTTCAACAGGGTTTATACGCGCGGCAAGATATCCGTTGTTTTGGTAAAGGTTAGTAAGGTCGTTTGCTTCTGGGTCGGTTTCGTCTGCAATACGTTCCTGTAACAAGATACCGTTGTAAACTTCCCCAGTTTTAATGCCCAGAATTTGGCGCAGTTGGCTATCTGTAAATACACTATTACCAATAAACTTGATGTCGCCAAAATAGTATTTGTCGCCTTCTTCCAGTTTAATATCCAAGGCTACCGTTTTATCGTTTAGAACTCGAAGGGTGTCTTCAATAACACGGGCATCGCGGTATCCGTTAGATTTGTATTTTTTAAGGATAGATTCTCGGTCTTCCTCAATTCCTTCCACTGTATATTTTGAACGCTTCCAAAAACGAAATAGATTTTTACTTTTGGTTTTTTTCATGGCACGTTTCAATTTTGCATCAGAAAATTGTTCGTTGCCTTCAAAATTGATGTCCTTAATTTTAACACGGTTACCTTTATTCACCAAAATAGTCATATCTCTAGACGTTTCAATGCCTAAAGAATCGATATTTGGAGTGGTGGTAATGGTAACATCGGTATTAAAGTAGCCTTCCTTTTTATACTTATTTGTGATGTAATTTTTGGTGGTAGTAAGAAGGTTTTTAGTAATCTTGGCACCGGCTTTAAGGTCGTTATCCTTAATAATTTCCTTTTTCTTGGCCTTGCGAATTTTGTCGCCCTTAATAACAACCTCATTTAATTTGGGCAGTTCAACGATGTAAAGTTCCAAGTCTACTTCATCGCCTTCAATGTTTGTAACATAGAATGCAATGTCGCTAAATAGGTTTTGTTCCCAAAGTTTTTTGGTAACCTGGCTCAGTTTTTCGCCGGGAATGTAAATTCGATCTCCTTTTTTCAGTCCAGTAAATGCAATAACCGTTTGCTCGTTGAAGTTTTGAGCTCCGGTTACGGTTATTTGATTTATGGTGTATTTTCTACCGCTGTCTAGTTCTTTTTGCTGAGCCTGTAGTGAAAAAACGGAAAGTATTGTAAATAAAAAGATACAATAAGATTTTCTGTATAGTTGCAATAGGGATCTATTGGTTAAGTTGTTCACTGGTTTTTCCAAATCTTCTTTCTCTGTTTTGATAATTTAATATTGCTTCAAAAAGATGGTTTTTAGTATAATCCGGCCAAAGTGTTTCAGTAAAATACAGTTCGGCGTAAGCTATTTGCCAAAGTAGAAAATTACTAATGCGCTGCTCGCCACTAGTGCGGATTAACAAATCTACATCTGGTAAATTTTGCGTGTAAAGATGATTATTTATTACCGTTTCATCAATATCGTGCGGCGAAATTAGGTTATTTTTAACTTTAAGACTAATCTCTTTTATTGTTTTTATTATTTCTTCCCTGGAACCATAACTTAGGGCAAGGGTAAGGGTCATTCGTTTGTTATCTTTTGTTTTTTCAATAACATCCATCAATTCCTTGCGGGCCTTTTTTGGAAGGGCGTCTAAATTGCCGATGGCGTTAAGCTTTATGCTATTGTCTTTTAAGGTTCTAATTTCTTTTTTAAGGGAAGAAACCAATAACTTCATTAAAAGGTCCACCTCAATTTTGGGGCGGTTCCAGTTTTCTGTTGAAAAGGCATAAAGGGTTAAAAATGGAATTCCTATTTCGGCACAGCCTTCTACAACTTCATTAACAGCTTTCGATCCGTTTTCATGACCAATATAGCGCAACAGACCTTTTTGCGTAGCCCAGCGACCATTGCCATCCATAATAACGGCTAGGTGCTGCGGCAATTTGTCCATTTCTAATTGGTCTTTGTAGCTCATGCTTTTATTTAAAAGTTACAATAGCAAGGTTTTCTTCCAAAGGCAAAAGTAACGGTTATACCAGTGAATACATACCAATCATCGCTATTTGTGTTTCCAAATTTAAGGCTTTGGTCGTCTGCCATTTCTTTTACAGGGTTGCTGCCATCCAGATTGTCTGTAAAAGTGTAGCGCGCTCCAATCTCAAAACCCACCATGGCGCTTGTGCCAAGATTGGCTTTATAGCCTACAACCATTGGTATGGCTACACTGCCAGCGCCATTATATTCTGTAATTATATTTCCACGTTTATAAAGTGCGTCGTACCAAAAATAGGTAAGACCCGTATATAAATAAGGAGTGGAGTTATTTCTTTGGTTATGGACGTTAAATTCCCAAAAGGTATATTCTATACCAAGGGAAACTTCTTTAATGGTATTTTGAAATGAATACCCACGTTGTTCCCTTCGTGTATTTTTACTGCCAACATCGTCTCCTTCAATTTGCGCAACTAATACCGAAGCCCTAAATGCGTGTCTTGGGCTTCTGTTCCATTTAATAATGCCGCCTAAGGCAAGGGTGTTAGGGTTTACAAAATTGGTTTTTCCAACATCACCTATATAATTAGCGCCTCCAATCATTCCACCTATTTCATAGGTTTGGGAATTGGCCAAGAACACTGTGGAGAGTATTAAAAATACAGTCGCGAAATACTTCATATAAATTAAAAGTTTGCAAATATAACAATAAACTTGGCTTGACATTATTGGAAGCCTAATTGTCTCTGTTGATTAACAAACTTTGATGGATTTTATTGTTTAGTTGCGCTTGTCCTCTCCCCATAAAAGTTTTTTGCGAAGGGTTTTTATAAAACTGTCATCATGTAATTGAAGAAGTTTAATAGTAAATGGCGCTTTTTTAATTATAATTTGGGTTTCATTTTCCAATGTAGCAATGCGCGAATCCATAGAAACTAAAAAAGTTTGCTCCCTACCGGAAACCTTTAGTGAAATAGTGCTGGAATCTGGAATTACCAAGGGTCGTGCATTTAAATTATGGGGCGCAATTGGGGTAAGAATAATGTTTTTTGCCTCGGGGTCTACCACCGGTCCACCACAGCTGAGTGAATACCCGGTTGAACCGGTTGGGGTGGCAACAATAAGTCCGTCAGACCAATATGAAGTTAGGTATCTATCATTTACATACGTTTCTACCTTAATCATGGAAGTAGTATTGCGCCTGTTTACGGCGACTTCATTTAAGGCGAAGTTTAATGGCTGGATTTCATCGCTCTTCGGAAAAGTTTCTACGGTCAACAAGCTTCTTTCAGAAATGGTATATTCGCCTTCAAGAATTTTGGTGAGGCTTTCGGTCATTTCTTCCTTTTGAATAGTAGCCAAAAAACCAAGTCTGCCGGTGTTAATGCCAACAATTGGAATACCCAAATTGCCAACAAATGTTACTGCTTTCAAGATAGTTCCGTCCCCGCCAATGCTAAAAAAAAGATCGAAGCTGGAATCCAGTTTTGTAAAAGTGGAAAAGCCGGAAAAATTGCGGGTTATATCCTGGTTTTTTTGGATGATTGCCAAAAAATTTACCTCTATAAGTACCTCGGCCGCCCTTTCCTGTAATGCATCCAGTAACATCTGAATATACACTTCAGAATTTTCGTGATAAAACTGTCCGTAAATACCTATTTTCATTTAATTATAATTGATGCTATTGTTACTATGGATTCTCTTTTTCGAATTTCTGACCACTGACCACTATATATTAAGGTATTTATCCAAATATTCCGATCGTCGCTTTAAATCCTCTAAAAATTTATCTTCTTCATGTTGGCTTATTACGGTATAATTGTAACGTCTAAAAGTCTGTACAATACTGTTCATTGCGGTATGGCCTATTTTTAGCGTAATCTGTACGGTCTCATTTTCTATTTTTGAAATAAAGACCCCAAATATTCGGGTGCCGTTTGATTCTACTATTTGGCAAACTTCGCTAAAGGAATAATCCTGAATATCTTTTTCAACAACAATAATTCCGCCCGTTTCATTTAAAAAAGGAGTGTTGTTGAAAAGACTCATAATATCGCCCAATTCAAAATATCCCAAATATGCATTATCGGCACCAAGCACAGGCATAATATTGCTATTGTTTAATGCAAATGCCTCTAAAATATCCAACCAATTAGTATCCTCAAGTACATGGAAGGGCTCTAGGGTGTATTGGAAGTCGCTAAGCAATTTGGTATTATCAAAGCAATAAGCATCATTTTCCGAAACACAGCCCACAAAATGATCGCCCTTTTTAACCGGCACGTGCGAATAAGTTAGCTGATTAAAAATGGTTTGCACATCCTTTATTTTAGCCGAAACGTCGAACGGTTCAATGTCGTTAATAATATAATTAAGGGTTTCCATGGCTACTTCTTATTTAACGCAAATTACTTAAAATAAAGGTTCGTTCCCGTCATGAAGGTTTGTATTTTTGTTAAAAATAACGGCCGTTTGTCCTATGCGGGGCGTGTAGGTTTGTGTTTTTCAAAAATTTTTAAACTCGTTTTACCGTATTTCAAAATGACAAAATTAAGTGTAAACATAAATAAAATAGCTACTTTGCGCAATGCCCGTGGAGGCAATGTGCCCAATTTGCTACAGGTTGCAAAAGATGTAGAGCGCTTTGGCGCCCAAGGAATCACAATCCACCCTAGGCCAGATGAGCGTCATATTCGTTACCAAGACGCCTATGACCTAAAATCTATTGTAACTACTGAATACAATATTGAGGGCAACCCGATGGATAATTTTACAAACATGGTTTTGGAAATTAAACCCACACAAGTAACCTTGGTTCCGGATGCCGTAGATGCTATTACCTCTAATGCTGGTTGGGATACGGTTAGGCACAAAGATTATTTAAAGGAAATTATTTCGGAATTTAAGAGAAACGGAATCCGTACTTCAATTTTTGTTGATCCAAGCTTAAAAATTATTGAAGGCGCAGCCGAAACTGGAACGGACAGAATTGAACTCTACACAGAAGAATTTGCGCATCAATATGCGTTGGGGAATAAAAACGCAATAAAACCATACACGGAATGCGCTGTTCTTGCAAACAAATTGAATTTGGGCGTTAATGCAGGCCACGATCTTTCTTTGGATAACATTAAATTTTTCAAGGAAAATATTCCAAACCTTTTAGAAGTAAGTATAGGGCATGCGCTTATTTGTGAAGCGCTTTATGATGGGTTGGAGAAAGTTATTTCAGAATATTTAAAAAAGTTGACATAATGAATTTACACTCCCAAATACTCGGCTCCGGCCAACCTTTCGTAATACTCCACGGCTTTCTGGGCATGAGCGATAACTGGAAAACCCTAGGCACCCGTTGGGCAGAAGATGGCTATGAGGTACATTTAATAGACCAGCGCAATCACGGCCGCAGTTTCCATAGCGATGATTTTTCCTATAAAATAATGGCAGAAGATTTAAAAAGCTATTGTGAAGAACACGATTTAAAGGAAATAATACTGCTCGGCCATTCTATGGGTGGCAAGGTGGCCATGCAGTTTGCGGTAACTTATCCTGAAATGGTTTCCAAACTTTTGGTTGCAGATATTGGTCCCAAAGCATACCCGTCTCACCATCAAGATATACTGAAGGCACTTTCATCTTTGGATTTTTCTAAGATAAATACGCGTGGCGATGCCGAGGATATTCTTTCAGAATATATTAAAGATGAAGGCACCCGATTATTTCTTCTGAAAAATTTATATCGAAAAAATAAAGATGAATTTGCACTTCGCATAAATCTTCCTATTCTCTCCAGTAAAATTGAAGAAGTTGGCGTGCCGCTTCCGGAGCACACCACTTTTAGTGGTCCTACACTCTTTTTGGGCGGTGAAAAAAGCAATTATATTGAACCATTGGACGAACTTTTGATTAAAAAACATTTTCCAAATTCGAGAATTGTTACCATCTCAAAAGCCGGCCATTGGCTGCACGCTGAAAATCCCGATGAATTTTATGATAATGTTATGGATTTTTTATAATATTGTAAGAAGGTTTCTTATGCGCGCATAATAAATTGAATATTAACTATTTCCTTGCCACAGTATCTTAGAAAATTAACTTAAAAGAAAATAAATTATGAAGAAAGTATTAGTACTTGCCGCTCTTGCACTTGCGAGCACGATAACGTATGCGGGAGGCTACCGTGTAAGTCTACAGGGCAACAAAGCCCTTGCAATGGGGCACACAGGGGTTGCTGTTGTAAACAGTAGCGAATCGGTGTTTTTTAATCCAGCCGCTTTGGTCTATCTAGAAGATAAATTTAGTATCTCTGTTGGGGCACACGGCGTATTTTCAAATATTGCGTATCAAGATACTTCAACGGGAGCCAATGCCCGTACCGATAGCCCTGTAGGTACACCACTTTATTTATATGCTTCATACCAAGCTACAGACTGGTTGGCACTTGGTCTTGGGGTTTATACTCCTTACGGTAGTGCCGTGGAATATGAAGATGATTGGGCAGGTTCGCACCTTATAAACAATATAGATTTACAGGCTATTTACGTTCAGCCTACGGTATCTTTCAAACTTAACGATAAGATAAGTTTTGGGGGTGGACCAATTTATGTTACTGGTTCGGTAAATTTCAATAGAAACCTTAACCGCACCCTTACCGATCTTGATGGCAACCGTGCAAACGTAACTATCGATGCTTCTGGCGTTAGCAGCTGGGGATGGGTAGCGAGTACTATGGTGAATATTACAGACAACCTTCACATTGGAGCTACCTATCGTTCTGAAATTATCTTGGAAGCTGAAGACGGTACTGCCGAATTCGAGAACATTCCAAATTCGCCTTTAACTCCTTTCGAAAATACAAATATTAACGCTAGTCTTCCATTACCGGCAGAAATGACCGTAGGTATGTCTTATGATTTCTGCGAAAAGTGGACTTTTGCATTCGACCTTAACCGTACTTTTTGGGATGTATATAATTCATTGGATATAGACTTTGAAAACCCTGCAATTCCTGATTCAAAGAATGCACGTAACTATAAAAACTCTTCTATCTACCGTTTTGGAATGCAGTACGAAGCAACCAAAATGTTTACTTTAAGAACTGGTTTCTATTTTGACGAATCTCCAGTTCGCGAAGGCTACTTTGCTCCTGAAACTCCACGTAACGACAGCAACAACTTTACTGCCGGGCTTACCGTGAATCTTGGTGAGCACCTTCAAATTGATGCTTCTTTCCTTTACTCACACTTTAAGGAAGTAGATGCTTCATATAATTACTACTTTGAAAATGGGCAAGCTGTTCCGTTTAAAGGAACTTACAAAACAAATGCTTTTGTTCCAGGATTAGGGCTTACATATAAACTATAATTAAAAAATTCCTTAAGATGAAAAATATACTTAAATATACATTCGCGGTAATGGCTGTTGGCCTTGTAAGCTGCGATCCAGAATTTGATACTCCTGTAACAGACGAAGGTTTTTACAGCAGCGGAACCGCAGATCTTTCAAAATATGTGGCTGTTGGAAACTCCTTAACAGCAGGTTATGCGGATGGCGCACTTTATGTTACCGGACAAAAAAATAGCTATCCAAATATTATGGCAACGCAATTTGCATATGCCGGTGGCGGTGAATTTTCACAACCTTTAATGAATGATAACATTGGAGGATTATTATTGGGTGGAACACAAATTACCCAAAACAGATTTGTACTCGCTGTGGGTGCAAATGGCAATCCTGGGCCTGTCCGTCTGGTTGGAACACCAACTACAGATATTACAAATAAATTAACTGGCTCATTTAACAATATGGGTGTACCTGGCGCCAAGAGTTTTCATTTAGTAGCTCCGGGCTATGGTAATGTAGCCGGTGTTCAATCTGGTGCAGCAAATCCTTATTTTGTTCGTTTCGCGAGTAGCGAAAGTGCCACAGTGCTTGCTGATGCTGCAGCACAAAACCCAACATTTTTCAGTCTTTGGATTGGTAATAACGATATCTTAAGCTATGCTACAGATGGCGGTGCAGGGGTAGACCAAACAGGAAATTTTGATCCTACAACCTATGGCCCTAACGATATTACAGACCCGAATGTATTTGCTGCTGTATACAGCCAACAAGTTGAGGCTTTAACCGCAGGTGGTGCAAAAGGTGTATTGGTAAATATTCCTGAGGTAACTTCAATTCCTTACTTTACAACGGTGCCAACTAAATCAATTCCATTGGATGCTGCAACTGCGGCACAATTGAACGCACAGTTTGCAGGTTATAACAACCAAATTTTACCTGGTCTGGCTGCAATGGGAGTTATTTCTCCGGAAGAAGCTGCTATGCGTATGATTAATTTTACTGCGGGCACAAACTACCCAATAATGACTGACGATGACTTAACAGACTTAACTACTATTTTACAAGGCGCTCCATTTGGTTTGCCGGCACAATTGGCAGGTTTACTTGGTCAATTACGTCAGGTAAAATCTGATGATCTTGTTGTGTTAGTTGCTTCGTCTGTTTTAGGCACTACTCCAGATCCTAACAATCCACAAGGGGTTATTGGAGTTTCAATTCCATTGAGTGATAAATATGTTTTGGCGGCAACAGAACAAGCACGTATTACTGCAGCAAGTAATGCATACAATGCAACTATCCAAGCTTTGGCTGGTGCTAAAGGATTGGCGTATGTAGACGCTAAGGCTGCATTGGCACGAGTTGCCAATGGCGGTATTGCATATGATGGCGGCGTGCTTACTTCACAATTTGTGACTGGTGGTGCATTTTCATTAGATGGGGTTCATCCATCGCCTAGAGGGTATGCATACACTGCTAACCTTATAATTAAGGCTATCAATGAAACGTATGACGCAACTATCCCAACCGTAAATATTGGCAATTACCCAACTATTATGGTTACAAATAATTAAGATTCATATAATAAATAGAAAAAAACCGCTCTCATTCAAGGGCGGTTTTTTTATTATATTTACTACAAGTTCAAAGCTTTTAAAATCTAATATTTAAATTCCCTTCTATGAAACTCCTTCTTAAATTACTTCTTACGGCATTGGCGGTGGTTGTTTTGGCTAACATCCTACCTGGCGTTTCTGTAGATGGTTATCTTACCGCAATAATCGTCGCCATTGTGCTGGCGTTATTAAGACTTATTGTAAAACCTATATTGGTAATCTTAACCTTGCCCATAACTATTGTAACCTTCGGCCTTTTTCTGCTCATTATTAATGCAATCATTATTCTAATTGTCGATTATATTGTGGGCGGTTTTGCAGTTGCTTCCATTTGGTGGGCACTTCTTTTTAGTTTGTTGCTTTCCTTATTTCAGGCCGTACTATTTTCCTTAATAAAAGAGGACTAGCAAATTGCTGAACAACAGTTTGTAAATGTTTGTTGGGTTGTGCAAAAAGCCGTACTTTTGCATCCCGAAATTCAGAAGAAAAATGAACATTACAAAAAAAGACATTGATAAACTGAACGCCGTGCTTACGGTTGAAGTTTCAAAAGAAGACTATTCAGCCAAGGTTGAAAAAGTGTTAAATAACTACAGAAAAACTGCCAATATTCCAGGTTTCAGAAAAGGCCATATTCCTATGGGAATGGTTAAGAAACAATACGGGAAAGCAGTTTTGGTAGAAGAAGTGAACAAAGTTTTACAAGACGCGCTTCAAAAATTTCTTACCGAAGAAAAACTGGACATTCTTGGAAATCCGCTTCCAAAGAACTGGGATGCCGACGATTTTAAATTTGAATTTGAATTAGGCCTAGCCCCAAAATTTGACGTTGATGTTAAGGGGAAAGAAGTAGTTCAATACAAAATTGTAGCAGACGATGCAATGTTGGACAACCAAGTTAAAACAATCCGCAAGCAATACGGGAAATTGATTTCTAAAAATGAAGTTGAAAAAGGCGACGAAATAACCGGAACTTTTACTTCAACCATTACAACCGAAGATATTGCTGGTAAAAAGCAATTGGAAAGTTTGATTGGCGCAAAGGTTGGCGATACCGTTACCTTAAAAACAAAAGGAATGTTTGCCGATGACCACGACAACCAAAAATTCTTGGGTGTTGAGCACGATGAGGCACACGGATTGGATATAGAAGTTTCTTTTAAAATTGAAGAAGTTAACAAACGCGAAATGGCCGAGTTGAACCAAGAGTTGTTCGACAAACTATTTGGCGAAGGTGTTGTTTCTTCAGAAGAAGAATTAAAAGCAAAAATAAAGGAAGATGCCGAAGGCCAATTTGCTCAGCAAAGCGACCAGAAGTTGTTGAATGATGTTGTAGAGTCGTTGTTGGATAATACAAAATTCGACCTTCCAAAAGAATTTTTACAGCGCTGGATTGCAATGAGCGGCGAAACAAGACTTTCTGAAGAAGATGCGAAAGCCGAATTCGAAAAAAGTGAAAAAGGTTTACGATACCAACTAATTGAAGGTAAGATTCGCGCCGAAAATAAATTGCAGGTTACTTTTGAGGAGTTGAAAAATTATTCAAAAGAAATGATAAAAGCGCAAATGGCACAGTTTGGACAAACAAACCCTTCAGACGAGGAATTGGAATCAATCGCTGCCCGAATTCTTTCAAATAAAGAAGAAGTAGAGCGTTTAAGCGAGCAATTAAATTCAACTAAATTGCTTAATTACTTTAAGGAAAATGCAAAACTGAAGACTAAGGAGATTACCTACGATAAATTCATTAAGGAAGCCTACGCTTAATTCAGCTAAGAAATAGTTATCTTTAGGCGTTGAATTTTTTAATTTAACGCCTTTTTAATTCCCGCGCAGGCGGTAATTCCATTAGGTTTTCAATTAACTTTCGTAACTCAAAAAAAAGGAAGACACATTTATGAACTACAGTAACGAATTTAGAAACTTTGCAACTAAAGATCAGGGAATAAACAATATGTATTACGATAAAATTATTAGTAGTATGTACCCCACAAACCTGACCCCAAATATTATTGAAGAACGCCAAATGAACGCAGTAGCGATGGACGTTTTTTCGCGATTAATGATGGACCGGATTATTTTCCTGGGCACCGGAATTAACGATCAAGTGGCGAATATAGTACAAGCCCAATTATTGTTCTTGGCCAGTACAGATGCCACGCGCGATATACAAATTTATATCAATTCGCCAGGTGGAAGTGTTTACGCCGGCTTGGGTATTTATGATACTATGCAATTTATAAAACCAGACGTTGCAACTATTTGTACCGGAATGGCGGCCTCTATGGCAGCAGTACTTTTGTGCGCTGGCGAAAAAGGCAAACGCAGCGGTTTAACGCACTCTCGAGTGATGATCCACCAACCATTGGGTGGGGCACAAGGACAAGCGAGCGATATTGAAATTACAGCCCGTGAAATAATTACCCTTAAAGAGGAGCTTTACAATATAATAGCCAAGCATACTGGCCAAACCTATGAAAAGGTTTATGAAGATAGTGATCGCGATTATTGGATGAAGGCAGACAGAGCTTTAGAGTACGGAATGATAGATGAAATATTGACAAGAAGCTAAAAAAACAAGACTTTTGAAAAAACAAAATATGTCGAAAGAAGATTTAGAATGTTCCTTTTGTGGCCGTAAAAAGGCGGAAACCAATTTGCTGATTGCAGGATTGGACGCCCACATTTGCGACCGTTGTATAGAGCAGGCCCACGGAATTGTGGTAGAGGAAGCTTTGCATGCCGGCAACACGGAACTATCCAATGATTTAATGCTGAAAAAACCAAAGCTCATCAAAGCATTTTTGGATGAGTATGTAATTGGGCAAGAATTCACCAAAAAGGTGATGTCTGTTGCCGTTTACAATCACTATAAGCGTTTGTTGCAGCCAAAGAGCGATGACGATATTGAAATACAGAAAAGTAATATCATTATTGTTGGGCAAACGGGAACGGGTAAAACCCTTATAGCAAAAACAATTGCCCGTATGCTAAACGTACCATTGGCAATTGTAGATGCTACAGTTTTAACCGAAGCAGGTTATGTGGGCGAAGATGTTGAAAGT
>CAXBDO010000034.1:0-13342 GCA_963974165.1 uncultured Aequorivita sp. | reverse complement strand
GTATAGATGAAGTAGATCCTGAACTTTTAGACACCTTCAAAAGACTTGGAATTTCGTTGGACGAACAAAAGAAACTTGCGGGAGTTGCGGTTGATATAGTTATGGATTCAGTTTCTGTAGCTACTACTTTCAAAAAAACCTTAAATGAAAAGGGTATAATTTTCTGCCCTATTTCCGAAGCTATTAAAGAGCATCCAGAATTGGTTAAAAAATATTTGGGAACGGTTGTGCCTCAGCGCGATAATTTTTATGCTGCCCTAAATAGCGCCGTTTTTAGTGATGGCTCTTTTTGCTACATTCCAAAAGGCGTTCGTTGCCCCATGGAACTTTCTACCTATTTCAGAATTAACCAAGCAGGAACAGGACAGTTTGAAAGAACGCTTGTAATTGCAGACGAAGGTAGTTATGTAAGTTATTTGGAAGGCTGTACCGCCCCAAGCCGCGATGAAAACCAGTTGCACGCAGCGGTAGTAGAATTGGTTGCATTAGACGATGCAGAAATAAAATATTCAACAGTGCAAAACTGGTACCCTGGCAATAAAGAGGGAAAAGGCGGGGTTTATAACTTTGTAACCAAAAGAGGAATCTGCGAAAAGAACGCTAAAATTTCTTGGACACAGGTTGAAACAGGAAGTGCCGTTACTTGGAAGTACCCAAGCTGTATTTTGAAAGGCGATAACTCTATTGGTGAGTTTTACTCCATTGCCGTTACCAATAATTTCCAGCAGGCAGATACGGGAACAAAAATGATCCACATTGGTAAAAACACCCGCAGCACTATTATTTCAAAAGGTATTTCTGCCGGGAAATCGCAAAACAGTTACCGAGGGTTAGTGAAAATTTTACCGAATGCAGATAATGCCCGTAACTTTTCGCAGTGCGATTCATTATTGATGGGCAATAGCTGTGGCGCGCACACCTTCCCATATATTGAGGCAAAAAACAAAACGGCACAAATAGAACACGAGGCTACCACCAGTAAAATTGGGGAAGACCAAATTTTTTATTGCAATCAGCGTGGTATTAATACCGAAAAAGCAATTGCGCTAATTGTAAACGGGTTCAGCAAAGAGGTTTTAAACAAGCTCCCTATGGAATTTGCCGTGGAAGCACAAAAACTTTTGGAAATAAGTCTTGAAGGTTCGGTAGGTTAATAATCAGCCCAGAATCTTATTAATTTAAACTAAACGATCATTTAATTATGAAACAAATCATTTTGATGCTTATGCTTTCGGCAGCAGTTTTTTCCTGTAAAAATTCAGAAGAAAAAAATATGGACGCTGATCAAACTGCAACGGAAGAAGTAACCGATGCAAACAACCTACAAGCTTTTAAGGGAGATTATATAGATTCCAACGGCGCATTGGTGTTAATGGGCAACAATTTTATTTACGGCGTAAAACGCAACGAAGTTTCGGAGCAATTATCGAAACAAGTGGCCGCAGTAAAAACGAATGATTATGATATGGTGAATGTAGTTGTTAGAGGTATTATTTCAAAAAATACAGATTCTGATAGCGAATGGGAAGAAGTGATTACAATTAAAGAAATTATGAGGGTGAGCGATAAACCTTCAGAAGCAGATATAAAATTTGAAGAAACAGCAAAGAACAATTAAGATGTTAAAAATAAAAGATTTACACGCGGGACTGGAAGGAAAAGATATACTGCAAGGTATAAATTTGGAAGTGAAAGCAGGCGAAGTGCACGCAATTATGGGGCCTAACGGTTCCGGAAAAAGTACTTTGGCCTCTGTAGTTGCCGGCAAGGAAGAATTTGATGTTACGAGGGGATATATAACCTTTGAAAACGAGGATATTTCAGAAATGGATCCGGAGGAAAGAGCCCATAAAGGTATTTTTCTATCTTTTCAATATCCGGTAGAAATTCCAGGGGTTTCGGTAACAAACTTTATAAAAACAGCCATTAACGAAACGCGCAAATCTAAAGGACAGGAAGATATGCCCGCTGCCGAAATGCTTAAGATGATTAAGGATAAGGCCGCTATGTTGGAAATAGACCGCAAGTTTTTGTCGCGTTCGCTAAACGAAGGTTTTTCGGGTGGTGAGAAAAAACGGAACGAAATTTTCCAAATGGCAATGCTAGAACCAAAGTTGGCCATTCTTGATGAAACAGATTCAGGATTGGACATTGACGCTCTAAAAGTTGTTGCCAACGGGGTAAATAAATTGAAGAGCAAAGACAACGCAGTACTACTAATTACGCACTACCAGCGCCTTTTAGATTATATCGTTCCAGATTATGTACACGTTTTAATGAACGGTAAAATAGTAAAATCCGGCACCAAGGAACTAGCTTATGAGCTGGAAGAAAAAGGATACGACTGGATTAAGGAGGAGTTGGTTTAAAAATTTCAATGTTCACAATTCAAAGTTCAAGGTTTTCTTGGATTCTGAATTCTGAATTCTGAATTCTGAATTAAAAAAAATGAGTTTTAAAGACAAATTATTATCATCATATATTGCGCTCGAGGATTACTTGGAGTTTGATTCGCCGTTACACGATGTGCGAAACAACGCCATTAAGATTTTTGAGGAAAAAGGATTTCCTACGAAGAAGGACGAGGCGTGGAAATACACTTCCCTTAATTCGTTGCTAAAACCAGATTACAGTGTTTATTCAACCAAGGAAAGAAATGTTGAGCTTAAAAACGTTCGCAAATATTTCCTTCACGAAATAGATACATACAAACTTGTTTTTGTAGATGGGGTTTATAATTCCTTTCTTTCTGAAACGACGCACGATACGCTGGATGTTTGCTTAATGTCTGCCGCTTTAAACAAAAGCAAGTACAAGCCAATTATTGAAACCTATTTCAACAAAATTGCAAAAAGTGATAGTTTAACTTCGCTGAATACCGCTTTTACAAAGGAAGGTGCATATATTCATATTCCCGCGCACAAAGAAGTGGAAAAGCCAATTGAAATTATCAATTTCTCTACTGGCAATGAAGCTGCAATTTTTCTACAACCAAGAAACCTAATTGTGGTGGGCGAAAATGCACATGTACAGATTATTGAGCGCCATCAAAGTCTTTCAGGAAATGAAGTACTGACCAATTCGGTTACTGAAATTTTTGCAGAAAAGCGCGCCTATGTAGATTACTATAAAATTCAAAACGACGAGCCAACGGCTTCGTTGATTGACAATACATATATTTCGCAGCAACGCGATACAGTTTGCCGTGTGCACACTTTCGCCTTTGGCGGAAAATTGGTTCGTAACAACCTCAACTTTTACCAAAATGGCGAGCATTGCGATTCTACCTTAAAAGGAATTACTATACTTGAAGGCAAGCAACACGTAGACCACAATACTTTGGTGCACCATATTGCGCCGAATTGCGAGAGCCACCAAGATTACAAAGGACTTTTTGCCGAATCGTCTACTGGTGTTTTTAACGGTAAAATTGTAGTTGAAAAGGATGCCCAAAAAACAGATGCCTTTCAGCAGAACAACAATATTTTAATTGATGACAAGGCAACTATTAATGCCAAGCCACAATTGGAGATTTTTGCAGACGATGTAAAATGTTCGCACGGATGTACCATTGGTCAATTTGACGAAGATGCTCTTTTCTACCTTCGTAGCCGTGGAATTGGCTTGAAAGAATCTCGCGCACTGTTGATGTATGCTTTCGCAAACACCGTTTTGGAAAGTGTGAAAATTCCAGAATTAAAAGTCCGGATCAATAAACTTATTGCCAATAAAATTGGAGTGAGTTTGGGATTTGAGCTTTAAAAATTTACTACGAATACACGAATAATTATTTTTTTTGATTCGTGTATTCGTTGTAAAACTTCACCCAGAATTTCAATTTAAAAAAATTCTTAATGAGTTTCAATATCCAAAAAATACGCAAAGATTTTCCCATACTTTCCAGAAAGGTAAATGGCTATCCGCTGGTGTATTTGGATAATGCGGCAACTTCGCAAAAACCGCAACAGGTTATAGATGCAATTGTAGAATATTACAGCAATTACAACGCAAACATCCATCGTGGGGTACATACCCTTTCGCAGGAAGCTACTGATGCCTATGAAGCTGCCCGTAAAAAAATTCAAACCCACTTTAATGCCAAGGAAGCCTATGAGATTATTTTCACCGCAGGTACAACCCACGGCATAAATTTGGTTGCCAATGGTTTTTCTGGAATATTAAAAAAGGGTGATGAAATTATAGTTTCGGCGATGGAGCACCATAGCAATATTGTGCCTTGGCAAATGCTTTGCGAAAACACGGGAGCTAGTTTGAAGGTAATTCCGATGAATGAGGAAGGTGTCTTAATTTTTTCAGAATTTGAAAAGCTGCTTTCCGAAAAAACGAAACTTGTTTTTGTAAACCATATTTCAAACGCATTGGGAACCATTAACCCTATTGCCGAAATAATTGAAAAAGCACACCAAGTTGGAGCTGCAGTACTTGTAGACGGCGCGCAATCTTGTTCGCATATAAAACCCGATTTGCAGGAATTGGACGTAGATTTCTTCGTAACCTCAGCCCATAAAATGTGCGGGCCAACGGGCGTTGGCATTCTTTATATGAAAGAAAGCTGGGGCAACAAGCTTCCGCCCTATCAAGGTGGCGGCGAAATGATTGCCGAAGTAACTTTTGAAAAAACAACCTATGCCGGCCTTCCGCATAAATTCGAGGCCGGAACGCCAAATATCTGTGGCGGAATCGCTTTCGGCGCCGCTGTAGATTATTTAAACGCAATAGGTTTTGAAGCTATTGAAAAACATGAAAACGAACTTTTAAAATATGCCACCGAAGAGCTTTTAAATATTGAAGGTTTAAAAATTTACGGTACCGGCCCCGATAAAACATCGGTCGTTTCGTTTAACATTGAAGGAATCCATCCGTATGATATTGGTACTATAGTAGATAAACTTGGTATTGCCGTTCGTACTGGTCACCATTGTGCCCAACCCATCATGGATTTTTATAAAATTCCGGGCACGGTACGGGCTTCCTTTGCCTTTTATAATACTGTGGAAGAAGTAGATGCCTTGGTTAAGGCGGTAAAAAAAGCTAAAATGATGTTAAGTTAAGCCATCACTAAAAGTTAAAACTTGAACTTTGGTGTTCAACTTTAAATGAAAACATTATGAAAACACTTGCCACCTTATCAGTTCTTATTTTTTCGGTATTATTTACCAGCTGCGACGAAACAAAAAGAGTAATAGATGTTGCCGGAAGCGTACAATTAACGGGCAGTTACACAGTTTCAGCCATTAACGGAAAAAAATTGGGGAATACTACAGTCCCAACCTTTACACTGTCCGCCCTAAGCAATTCTGTTCGTGGCACAACGGGTTGCAACTCGGTATTCGGTAATTACACTATAGACCTTTACACTATCAATTTTAGCGATCTTGCCGTGAGTGAAAAAATGTGTAATGAAACAGGCATAATGAAAACGGAGCGCGATTTTTTGGATGCGCTTAAAGTAACAGGTTCATATTCTTTAGAGAATAATGTGTTAACCTTTTATTCAAAAACCGACAGAAGTGTAGTACTGAGTGCTACCAAGGACGGAAACAATTAAAAAGTTTATGACGATTGAAGAAATACAGGAAGAATTAATAGACGAATTTTCAATGTTCGACGACTGGATGCAGCGTTATGAATATATGATAGATTTGGGCAAATCGCTTCCGTTGATTGATGAAGATTTAAAAACGGAAGACAAGCTTATTAAAGGTTGCCAAAGTAAAGTGTGGCTAAATTCTGAAATGAAGGATGATAAAGTTATCTTCACGGCAGATAGCGACGCCATCATTACAAAGGGAATTATTGCCATTTTAGTTCGCGTTTTTTCAAACCAAAAACCACAGGCTATTCTAGACGCAAATACAGATTTTATTGATGAAATCGGGCTTAAGGAACACCTTTCACCTACCCGTGCCAACGGTTTGGTTTCTATGATAAAGCAAATGAAGATGTATGCCTACGCATACCAAACACAAGTAAAAAATTAGAAAAATGGAAGCAGAAACAGAAATAGACATGGCCGAATTGGGCGAAAAAATTATAGCGGTTATAAAGACTATTTACGACCCTGAAATTCCTGTAGATATTTATGAGCTTGGGCTTATTTACGACGTTTTTGTAAATGAAGATTACGAAGTAAAGATATTGATGACCCTTACAACTCCCAACTGTCCGGTAGCAGAAAGTTTGCCATTGGAAGTTGAGGATAAAGTGAAATCGCTTAAAATGATAAAGGATGCCGAAGTAGAAATAACCTTCGATCCGCCTTGGACGCAGGATCTTATGAGCGAAGAAGCCAGACTTGAGCTTGGAATGCTTTAAAATTAGTGATCAGTGTTCAGTTGCAGTTAGCAGTAAATGTCTGGCTGAGCGCAGTCGAAGCCTCTTTCCGCAGCTTATAAAATAATCTGTTTTTAGAACCCCTGCGGGGCCCTTTAAAATCAATAACTCAGTAACCTAATAACTTTTTCCCATGGAAGAAATTATAAATCGCGTAGCGAACAGCAAGCTTGTAACCTTCAACCTAGAGGATCTTTATCCAAAGGGGGAGAGGGTTGCTTTTGATATTTCGAAGTGGTTATTGGAAGGTATCGTTCTTCGCGAAAACGATTTTCGGGAAAAGGCGAATGCGCACGATTGGTCGCAATACCAAGATAAATATGTAGCGCTATATTGCAGTACCGATGCCATTGTTCCGGGTTGGGCATATTTGCTTTTATCGCTGCATCTATCACCATGTGCCTCCAAGGTTGTCGTGGGAAGTTTGGAAGAATTGGAGAGCATTCTTTTTGCTGAAATACTTCAAAATTTAGATGTTTCCGAATTTAAGGACAAACCCGTTATTATTAAAGGTTGCGCCCACAAACCCATTCCGCAGAATGCGTATGTGCTTCTTGCGCAAAAGTTGCAGCCCGTTGCAAAGAGCATTATGTACGGCGAAGCCTGTTCTTCAGTGCCCTTATTTAAAAGAAAATAGATTAATTTTATCCTGTTTCGTTACGCAAAATGCTTGCGAAATGGGGCCAACTATTGTCTAATATTTAAAAGAGTACTTATTTTTACAAAAATAAAAATTCTATAAAAGATGAAAAAACTTCTACTTTTTGCCATTCTCTTAATTGCCCCTTTGGCCTTAATTGCCCAAGAGGAAACTCCAAAAGACACCGTTGCAAATGGTTGGACGCGTGCTGGCAATCTTTCATTGTTATTTAACCAAGCCGCTTTTAATGCCGAATGGACAGGTGGGGGAACGTCTAATTATTCCGGAAACCTATCGTTAACTTACGATTTTAACTATAAACACGATAAACTATCGTGGAACAACCGATTGATCGGGGAATACGGTCTCACAAAAAATAAGGATGATAAATACTCCCGTAAAACCAATGACCGATTAGAACTAAATTCTATTTTGGGGCAACAGGTTAATGAAAGCAATTGGTACTATTCGCTGTTTTTCAATTTTAAGACGCAGTTTGCCAAAGGGTATGAGTTCAATAAAGATCTTAGTCCGGAGGATGAAGGTTACCGTACCGAAACTACCCATATATTATCGCCTGCCTATATTCAATTTGGTCCTGGCATGCTTTGGAAAAAAAGCGATAACCTATATGTAAACCTTTCTCCTGCAACAGCAAAATTTATACTCGTTGATAAAGATTTTACAACGGTAAATGAAAATGTTCCCGGTGCATTGGATGCTTATAATACGAATAAATATTTTGGTGTGGATGCCAATGAAAGCAGCCGATTTGAGTTTGGCGCTTCCGTTTCTGCCTATGCCAAGTTTAATATAATGGCGAATATTTCAGCAGAAAATATCTTAAATCTCTATTCAAATTATCTTGAAGATCCTCAAAATGTAGATTTGGATTATACTTTTAATCTGGTAATGAAGGTGAATAAATACATTTCTACCAATGTTACCTTTCAAGCGATTTATGATGATAATGCCGTACAAGTATTTCAAATTCGTGAAACCTTGGGGGTAGGGCTTTCTTACGGGTTTTAGACATTGGACATTAGGCATTAGACAAAATTAAAAAGCTCCCAAGTATTGAAACTGGGAGCTTTTTTTATGTAGGGAAATTTGTTGTTTCTATTCTTCTTCCTTGTATTCGTCGTACAGAAAACTGTTATACGGAAAGCGGGTGGTGTGTATTTCCTTTACTTTTTCATATACCAGTTTTCGGAATTCGTTGAAATTTTCCTTATTCAGGGCAGAAATAAAAATGGCGTCCCCGTTTAGTTTTGCCATCCAGGTTTGTTTCCATTCATCTAAGGTGTAGTGCGCCTTGGTTTTTTCGGTCATTAAATCGTCTTCCTCAATTTCTTCGGCATTATATGCATCAATTTTATTGAAAACCATAATAGTTGGTTTAGCCGCGCTGCCAATTTCATCTAGAATTTTATTTACAGATTCTATATGGTGCTCAAAAGATGGATGGCTTATATCTACAATATGAAGCAGTAAATCTGCCTCGCGCACTTCATCTAAGGTGCTTTTGAAAGATTCAACTAATTGGGTAGGTAATTTTCTGATGAATCCTACGGTATCGGTCAATAAAAATGGAAGATTGCCAATAACTACTTTTCGAACCGTTGTATCTAGGGTTGCAAAGAGTTTATCTTCTGCAAAAACTTCACTTTTGCTAATTACATTCATTAGGGTAGACTTGCCTACGTTGGTATAACCAACCAATGCAACCCGCACTAAAGATCCACGATTACCGCGCTGAACCTCCATTTGGCGGTCAATTTTCTTAAGTTTATCTTTTAGCAATGATATTCTATCGCGAACAATACGTCTATCCGTTTCAATCTCCGTTTCCCCAGGACCACGCATTCCAATACCCCCACGCTGACGTTCCAAGTGGGTCCACATACCAGCCAAACGCGGCAATAAATATTGGTATTGAGCAAGCTCGACCTGAGTTCGAGCATAGCTGGTCTGGGCTCTTTGGGCAAAAATATCCAGAATTAAATTGGTTCGATCCAACACTTTACAGTCCAATTCCTTTTGTATGTTTTTTTGTTGGGCGGGCGAGAGTTCATCATCAAATATTACAACCCCAACGCCATGTTCTTCCACAAAATTCTTCACTTCATCCAGCTTACCCGTACCTATAAAAGTTTTGGGATTGGGAACATCCATTTTTTGGGTAAATCGTTTTAAAACTTCACCGCCGGCCGTATAGGCCAGAAATTCAAGTTCATCGAGATATTCCTCAGATTTTACTTCGTCTTGATGTTGCGTAATCAATCCGACCAATACTGTTTTTTCGTATGAAATGTTCGCTTCCTCTATCATAGTTATATTTATAGAACAAATGTACAAAACAGAAAGTAAGACTTTTTTAATCTTTGCACGCAATTAACATCGCCGCAACATTTCAACGCAAAAAATCGCTTTTAAAAATGCCTTAATTTTCAGAATACGAGAGTTATAAACCTTGGTATTTCAGTTTAAAGTTGAATTAGCGACAATTACTTCAATTTAAAAGTAATTCGACAAAATGTTTACTTAATTCGCTGAAGTGATGTGGGCCCTAGTAATTGATTCTTATTTTGGTTAAGGATTAATCAATTTTTTATGGAGATTTCCTATTAAATTACTTATATTTCGTCCCAAATTATTAATAACCTCCAATTATGACTTATGAGTAAAAAATTACCTTTCCATTCACAAAGTTGTCCTCCTCATTTTACAGACAATTTTAGATTGCAAATCCTTACAATTTTAGGTGTTTTTTCTGTAACATTCTCGGTTTTTGCACAAGGCCCAGGTTCGTTATTCGTTAATGCCGGACCAGATATTACCATTGCTTGCGGACAAAATCCGTGTACCGATATTACAGCAAACTTTTTGCAAACTTTTGAAACTTCTAGCAGCAACTATAATGTTAGCTCTATTCCCTACAATCCGCCGTTTCCTTTTAACGGTCTTGCAAACCCATTAAACCCAGATATTGACGATGCTTGGTCTCCTGTAGACAACCTTCCGTTCGATTTCTGTTATTTCGGAAATATTGAAACCCAATTTCAAGTTGGTTCAAACGGAGTTATACGTTTTGACGTAGATCCAGGAGATACCTCTAATGCTTGGAGTTTTAGTGCAGACCTTCCCAACAATACACAAGCAGCGCTAGGTGAGGCAAACATTTTATTGCCGGTTCACGATATAAACCCGGCAACTTCTTCAACAGAAGAAATTGGTTATGAAGTATTGGGTACCTACCCTAACAGAGTTTTGGTTGTTTCTTATTATGAAGTGCCAATGTTCTCTTCTTCTTGTAGCAATTTATTGGCAACCCAAATGGTTGTTTTCTATGAATTCTCGAATGTAATTGAAATGTACATTCAGGACAAACCTGTATGTTCTAGCTGGAACAGTGGAAACGCTGCTTTAGGTATTCAAAATAACGATGGCGATATTGCCTTCGTGCCACCGGGAAGAAATACATCAGATTCTCCTTGGACCACCACTAACGAAGCTTGGAGCTTTACTCCAGCTGGAAATTCTACTTACGAATTTGCATGGTTAGATTCTTCAGGAAACGTTATTGGTACAGACCCTACAATTAATGTGTGCCCGGATAGTGGTGGATCTACTTATACCGCAAGGGTAATTTACACCAACTGTAATGGCGATGTAGTTACTTTAACAGATGATGTTTTTGTAGATTCTACAGCTACCTTTAGTGTTGAGGTAGGCGATGATCAGGAATTATGCGATGAAACTTCGCGCGATATTACTGCCGAAGTTATAAACGGTAACCCAGCAGATGCAACATTTTTATGGAATACAGGGCAAACTACCCAAACTATTACTGTAACCAATTCAGGTACGTATAGTGTAGATGTTACTATTGATACATGTACAGTTACCGATTCAGTTGTAATTAACTTTAACGACCGTCCGCTAATTGATCTTGGATCTGATGTGGAAACCTGCTATATGGATCCTGTAGTTTTAGATGCTACACCATCAAACTATAATCCAGCAGATGCTACTTACGAGTGGAGTCTAGACGGGGTTGTATTAGCCGGTGAAACAGATCCAACTTTGAATGCCACCCAATATGGTGTTTATAGTGTAGTTGTTGCCGTAGCCGATTGCGCCACTACAGACGAAATAACTATTAGTGAAGTAAATATTGCAGTATCATTAGGTGATGATTTCACTACTTGTTTTGATACTACACAGACCTTAACTGCCGAAGCTACAAATTACGACCCAACCCTGGCAACTTACGAGTGGAGCCTTGATGGTAACGTAATAGCTGGAGAAACAGACCAAACATTAGATATTACCGAAGCTGGAACGTACACCGTAACAACCACCTTTGGTGCTTGTACCGCTACCGACAGTGTAGTAGTTGGTCTTGGTAATCTTGATATTGAATTAGGAGATGACTTTACAAGCTGTTTTAGCGAGCAAGTTGTTTTGGATGGTTCGCCATCAAACCAGAATCCTGAAGACGCTACTTACGAATGGAGTATGAATGGAACTGTATTGGCCGGTGAAACTAACCCAACCTTAGTTATTACGGAGCCAGGAACATATACCGTAACAACAACTTTTGGATCTTGTTCAACTACAGATAGCGTAACAGTAACTTTAGGAGATTTGGATATAGAATTAGGTGATGATTTCCAAACCTGTTTTATAGAACAAGTAAGCTTAGATGCTTCTCCATCAAACCATAATCCTGATGACGCTACTTACGAGTGGAGTATGGACGGAACTGTAATAGCGGGTGAAACTAACCCTACTTTAGAAATAAATGAATTGGGAACTTACAGCGTAACCGTAACCTTAGGAAGCTGTACAGCAACTGATAGTATTGTCGTTTCTGCTGGTGACGATTTGGAAGTATCTCTTGGAGCAGATTTTAATACTTGCCCTAATGAAACCCAAACCCTTACTGCAACTACTTCCGTAGAAGGGGTAACTTATCAGTGGTTCCTTAATGGAGCTATGATTAGCGGTGAAACAGACAGCACTTTAGATTTTACTGTAGAAGCTGGATCGTTTGGCACACAAACTTATAGCGTAGTTATTACCACTGCAAGCTGTACTGGTACTGATAGTGTAGACATTATGCTTTACCCTGTTGGTAACTGTACTATTTCGCAAGGTATTTCGCCAAATGGTGATGGTTATAACGATAGCTTAGACCTTACCTTCCTTAACGATAGGGCTGGAGTTAAAAAACTTCAAATTTTCAACAGAATGGGAACCTTGGTTTTTGAACAGAACAATTACACAAACCAATGGAGCGGCCAAGACAAAAATAGCAACGAGCTTACAACCGGAACCTATTTTTATGTTATTGATCTTGCAGGTAATGATGCCGTATATGGCACACAGGCCACAGGTTGGATTTATCTTAACAGAGAAGCTAACTAAACCCCATTAAATACTTTTTAACTACCAAATAGATAAAAATGAAAAAACATATATATATCCTTATTGTATTGATGGCAGTGTTGCTCTTCCAGGAAACACAAGCGCAGCAAGACCCTCAGTACACCCAATACATGTACAATATGAATGTTGTAAACCCTGCCTACGCAGGTTCTAAAGAAAGCCTATCCATCACGGCGCTCTATAGAAACCAATGGTCTGGCATGGACGACAATCCAGTTACTTTTACCTTTTCTGCCCATAAGCCTTTTGGCGATAAGGTAGGTTTAGGTCTTTCAGCAATTAAAGATGAGCTTGGCCCAGTTAGCGAAACAAATGTGTATGCAGATTTCTCGTATACACTTCAAGTAGCTAGTTCAGTAAAGCTTGCATTTGGTTTAAAAGCCGGGGCAACTTTTCATGAGGTAGGTCTTTCTGGCTTGGAACTTCAAGATCCAAACGATCCATTTTTTAGTGAAGACATAAACAATACCTATCCAAATGTTGGTGCGGGTGCTTTCCTTTACGGCGACAATTTTTATGTTGGCCTATCGGTTCCCAATATGTTGAAATCTGTTCACCTAGATGAAAACGGTATTAAATACGGATCTGAAACAAACCATTATTTTGCTACAGCTGGTTATGTTTTCCAAGTATCGGAAAACTTTAAGTTGAAGCCATCCGTAATGGTTAAATCTGCTTTTGATGCACCGCTATCTTACGACGGAAACTTAAACGCATTGTTTTATGATAAGTTCGAACTTGGAGCATCCTATAGATTGGACGATTCCTTTAGCGGCTTAATTGGATTTCAACTTAATCCAAACATCCGTATAGGCTATGCTTACGACCACGTAACTTCAGACCTTAAAACTGTTGGACCTGCTTCACACGAAATAGTGCTAACCTTCGATCTGT
>CAXBDO010000033.1:0-13433 GCA_963974165.1 uncultured Aequorivita sp. | reverse complement strand
TGTAATGATTGCGCCATATGTTGCAATTTTGAGTACCTCCCACAATCACTACAGCACAGAAATTCCTATGGCAAACCAAGGGGAAACAGCACCCAATCCGCCAATGATTGAGGACGATGTCTGGTTGGGCAGAAATGTGGTTGTTATGCCAGGAATTACTATCGGAACCGGTTCTATTATTGCGGCGGGGGCAGTTGTTACTAAAAATGTAGCGCCATTTTCAGTAATGGGTGGTGTTCCGGCCAAACTTATACGTTCAAGGAAATGAAAAATATTTGGCTCATAATTCTTTCAATTTTCTTATTTGCCTCCTGTGCAAAACCAAAAGGTATGTTAGTAATTGCCGGACAGAGCAACGCCGTACCTGTGGGAGATACCCTTGCATATCATTATAAGAAGTTGACGGGCAACGAAATTTATATTATAAAATGCGCCAAAGCTGGGAGTGCGTTAAATGCCAAAGCCGAAACAAATAATTGGGGAAATTGGAGCCCAAGCGGAAATTTATTGGATGCAAGTTTTGATGAAATTGATAAACGACTTTCTTTTATTTATCCTCCCTATAATAAAGAAGATGCCATAAAGGCAATCATTTGGTCACAGGGTGAAAACGATGGCGAAGCAATAGGAAAAGGTATTTTAACAGCTGAAGAATACAAGGCTGATTTAAAAAATTTAATATTAGAATATAGAAAAAGATATGGTTCCACTTTGCCCTTTATCATAATTGAAACGGGAAGGCATGCCGCCTGTATGGAATGTGATGAAGGATATACTGTTGTTCGAAAAATTCAAGGCGAGGTAGCAAATGAAGATGCGCATACCTACATAGGGTATAACGAAACTAAGCACTTTATTGAGCGTAAGTGGTTAAAAGATCCTGTACATTACAATCAAGAAGCACTCAATGATATTGGGAAAAAGCTTGCCCAATTTATGGTTGCGAACGGTATTCAATAAATATTTTTCATTACATTTATTTTTAATTAAATTGAACATAATGAGAATTTTATCCGTCTTGTTAATCATTTTCTTTGTCGTCGGATGTACAAATAGCGATAATGAAACTGAAGCATCAGAAAGCCAGTTGGTAATAACCAGTTTTGCACCCCTTGAAGCATCCGTAGGAGATGAGATTGTTTTTGTAGGTGAAAATATTGATCCGGCCATTACATATAGAATTTCCTTCAACGGAATTGAAAGTGAAACCACAAGCGTGACCGAAACCCAAATTATTACCACAATACCGCAAGGCGCCACTTCTGGCGAGGTGGTTATAGCTTATGAAGATTTTGCACTTACGGTAGGTACTATCGAAATTGTTGAGATTATTGAGGAATTTGATAAACTATACGGATACCTACCAATTCAGGGGGGTGGATGTGATGTTTTGAAAATCTATAATCTAGATATTAATACAGGAATTTTGATAGATGAAACTGCCCAGCTGCATAATCAATCTTGCTATGAATATCATTCTTCAAATTTTTATAGAGAAGCAAATATTTTCGTGCACACCTTCATTATCCGTTATGGTCAAGGAATGCCATATGGTAAAGGATGTAGTATTAAAAATTTGACTACTGGGGCTATTGGCCAATGGACTTTAAGTGACGGCGGTGATAGGGATGGCAGTATCTTAGCCGCTATTGATAATAAAATATACTACATATATCGCTATTATGATAGTATTGATGATATTTATGAAATTAGATCGGCCAATATAAATAAAACCGATGTTTCAACACATTATGAATTTCCCACAGATTTTATTTACGATATAAAACAGTCTGGATTTCTTCCATCTACAAATGAACTGCTTCTCTTCACCGCAAATAATACGGGGCAACCTATTTTAATGAAGTTTAATGTTGAAACTTCTAGTCTAAATAGCACTAATATTTCTGATACATATACGCATATATTTATAACTGCTACTGAAAGGATTTTTGGAGTTAAATCATTGGGGGGTTCCAACCACGAAATTGTAGAACTGGATAAAGCAACAGGGAATATTGTAAATTCTATTGCTCTTGTTTCTGCAAGGGAGGTTCAAAAAATAGATTATTCCCTATCTTCAAATAGTATCTACGCCTTAATCAATGAAGCAAATAATGAGCAATACCTTTATAAACTGCACGTTGATACGGGGGCGACATCAATAGTTCTTCTAGATGAACAAAATCAACATTTAGATTTTGAAGGTATCTATTTAAACAATTAGGTCTAATAAATACTATCTTTGCTCGCAAAAAAATAATTGTGAGTAATCGCCCACGTATAAATATCCTGAACACCACCATAGATAACCTGTCTATGCAGGAAACACTTGCTTTAGTGCAGGAAAAAATAAATACTGGGGAACAACTGCACCACGTTGTTGTAAATGCTGGAAAAGTTGTAGCAATGCAAAAGGACAGCGAATTGCGACACAGCGTTAACCAAAGTCATATTATTAATGCAGACGGACAAGCCGTGGTTTGGGCATCAAAGTTTTTAGGAAAGCCTTTAAAGGAACGTGTTGCCGGAATAGATCTTATGGCCGGTCTTGTTGAAATGGCTCATAAAAATCACCATAAAATCTTCTTATTTGGTGCCAAGGAAGAAGTAGTTAAAAACGTAGTCGATAAATACTCTGAAATCTACAGTCCCGATATTATAGCAGGTTACCGCAATGGATATTTTAGTCCATCGGAAGAAGAAGCAATTGCCCAACAAATTGCAGATAGCGGTACCCAAATGCTTTTCGTTGCAATTTCCTCTCCAATCAAGGAAAACTTTCTGTACAAATACCGCGACATCCTTAAAAATGTAAACCTAATTATGGGCGTTGGCGGCAGTTTTGATGTGGTTGCCGGAAAAACAAAACGTGCCCCAGCCTGGATGCAAAAAGCAGGCTTGGAATGGTTCTACCGCTTTGCCCAAGAACCAAGACGCATGTGGAAACGTTATTTAGTTGGAAATTCCAAGTTTATCTATTTTGTACTGAAAGAGCGTTTTTCAAAATAAGACTATAGTAGCATTCAGATTTAGTTTACGCTTTAATATTCTTTGGGCTTAGAAATTTGGCTGGAATTTGCGCCCAGTTCCAAATTCTTAAACTTTGGTTCATCCCTCCCCACTCACCACTCACGCAGGCTATTTTAATTTCGAACTTTGCACCTTCTACTTTGATCATTAAACCCTGACTAATGTCCCCAGAGTTTTCTATCTTTCCGTAAAATTAAATTAACCAAAGCCAATAATGAGGATACTGCTTGCCGCCATATACCCCTACGCGTTTTTGCTGCTCTATTTAATTATTCCATTTGACAATTATATTCGGGCGTTGCCTAATATCCTCTTGGCTATTTTAATAGTTGCCTTTCCATTTATTGTAAAAAAAGAGGACTTCAAAAAATTAAGATCATTCCCTATTGCCATATTTTTGGCACTTTTCGTTTATTTATGTATCGATTCTTTAGCCAGTGGCAGGCTTTCCGAAGATTTCAATATCATTAAAAAGGTATTAATAGCCCTTGGCCTTGCCTTACTATATATACCTATAGCCGATATAAAAAAAATTAACAGCGCAATCATATTTTCATCCCTTGCCGCCATCATTTTTTCGGTTTATAATTTTGTTTTAATAACAGATGCCACCGGCAGTTTTGCCTTGGGCGATTCCCCTCAGGTTATAGAATCATTGTTGGTTGATAGATTGTATTTAGGATTATTGAGCACTTTCAGTATCTTGATTTCTTTTCAGGCAATTCAGAAAAAATACCATCCCAACAATAATTATTATTTGGCAAATATCTTTGTGAATGGGCTTTTCATTGTGCTGATTGCCTCCAAAATCGCCCTTATTTCATTATTCGTTTTAATACTCGTTAGGCAATTTTATGGACAGCGAAAAAAATGGAAAGTGGGAATTGCCATTATAACAATTGCAGCTATTATAAGCTTGTTCTTCTTAATTAAAAATGAAAAACGAATTCAACTTAGTCAAAATGAAAATCCGCGAAACACCCCTGCATTTATAGAGAAATCGCTTACTTATGATTTACGCGCCGTGGTGTGGAATTGTGCCCAATCAATTATGAATGAGGAAGGATTTATTCTAACAGGATTTGGTTTTGACGGCACCAAAGACCAATTGGTTTCTTGTTACGGTTCACAAATTCCCGATGCAGAGAAAAGAGAGCGGTTTATTTCAGAGCGATATAATACACACAACCAATTTTTAGATTTTTATTTAAGCGCTGGATTTTTGGCCCTATTGCTGTTCCTAATATTTATTGTTGGCAGTTTTATTTCGGTTAAAAATCGGTTTCTGCCTACCGCAATGTTGGCAATATTGATAATGTACTGCATGGTAGAAAATCTCTTCCACAGGCAAATTGGAGCATACTACGTAGGGTTCATTTTAATTGTGTTAATGACAAGGGTGGAAGGCGTCAAAAACAACGGCATAAAAAACTTATAAAAAGAATTGCAAATTGTACTTTTGCCCAAAGATAGAAGAAGATAGATGAAAATTTCAGTTATAGGAACAGGCTACGTGGGCCTAGTAACGGGCACATGTTTGGCCGAAACAGGAAACGAGGTAGTTTGTGTAGATATAGACGAGTCTAAAGTTGAAAAAATGCGCAACGGTGTGGTACCTATCTACGAACCACATTTGGATGTTCTTTTTGAAAGAAATATTAAAGCAAATCGCCTACGGTTTACCACTTCCTTGGAAGAAGGTTTGGCCCATGGAGACATTATCTTTTTGGCACTGCCCACTCCCGAAGATGAAGACGGGTCGGCAGATCTTTCCTATGTTTTAAATGTATCGGAAGAAATTGGAAAAAAGATTAAAAGCTATAAAGTAATAGTAGACAAGAGCACGGTACCCGTTGGCACGGCGGAAAAAGTGCAGGCCGTAATTTTAAACAATGCAGCATGCGAGTTCGATGTGGTTTCTAACCCTGAATTTTTACGGGAAGGATTCGCAGTAGATGATTTTATGAAACCCGAACGCATTGTAATTGGTTCAAGCAGCGACAGAGCAACAGCCTTAATGCAAAAACTGTACAGCCCATTTGTTCGCTCTGGAAACCCAATTATTGTAATGGACGAAAAGTCGGCAGAGCTTACAAAATACGCGGCAAATTCATTTTTGGCTACCAAGATTACTTTTATGAATGAAATTGCCAACTATTGCGAAAAGGTTGGTGCAGATGTAGATATGGTTCGTGCGGGAATGGGCACGGATAGCCGCATTGGAAAACGCTTCCTTTTCCCCGGAATTGGGCGCAAAATTGCAGGTTTTTGATCCAGAAGCAATGCCGAATATCGAAAAACGATTTGGCGATAAATTGCACTATTCAGAATCTATGTACGCCGCCCTTGATAATGCAGATGCCTTGTTGATCTGTACCGAATGGAGCATTTTCCGCACACCAGATTATGGAAGATTAAAGAAACTTTTAAACAACCCCGTTATTTTTGACGGACGAAACCTGTATGATGTAAATGATATGGAAACTGAAGGTTTTACCTATGTTTCGGTGGGAAGAAAGTCTGTAAACTTATGAAAAAACGTGTCCTAATTACCGGTGCAGCTGGCTTTTTAGGCTCTCACCTTTGCGATAAATTTATAGCTGAAGATTATCACGTAATTGCGATGGATAATCTAATTACCGGCGATCTTAAAAATATTGAGCATCTTTTCAGCCTAGAATCTTTTGAATTCTATCATCACGATGTTACGAAATTTGTACACGTACCGGGAAAGGTGGACTATATACTTCATTTCGCTTCGCCCGCAAGCCCTATAGATTATTTAAAAATTCCAATCCAAACATTAAAAGTAGGTTCTTTGGGAACTCATAATCTCTTGGGATTGGCAAAGGAAAAAAACGCCCGTATTTTAATAGCCTCTACCTCTGAAGTATATGGAGATCCACAGGTGCATCCGCAAACCGAAGAATATTTTGGAAATGTAAATACCATAGGCCCTCGCGGCGTTTATGATGAGGCCAAACGTTTCCAGGAATCCATTACAATGGCTTATCACAGGTTTCACGGTCTTGATACACGTATTGCACGCATATTTAACACTTATGGTCCAAGAATGCGCCTAAATGATGGTCGCGTAATACCTGCATTTATTGGGCAATCATTGCGCGGTGAAGATTTAACGGTTTTTGGCGATGGGATGCAAACGCGTTCTTTTTGTTACGTAGATGATGAGGTTGACGGACTTTATAAATTATTACTGAGCGATTATGCATTGCCGGTAAACATTGGTAACCCAGAAGAAATTACAATCCTGGATTTTGCGAATGAAATTATAAAGCTATCCGCAACAAATCAAAAAATAGTTTTTAAACCGCTGCCACAGGATGACCCGATGCAACGCGAGCCGGATATTTCAAAAGCACGTGAAATTTTAGGTTGGGAACCAAAAGTTTCAAGGGAAGAAGGTATGAAGAAGACCTTCGAATATTTCAAAAACCTTTCAAAAGAAGAATTGTTTAAAAGCGAACATAAGGACTTTTCAAAACATAATAGATAAATACTAAATGTTTAAGAGCGGTAGATATTCTGGATTTTTAAGGCCTATTTCTTATGGAATGGACCTTGCCTTTATCCATATTTTTGCTTTTAATTTCTTCGGCCAGCCCTTTCCATATTTTAATTACGTTATTTATTTAACGCTTGCGTGGCTTTTGCTATCCATGCGTTCCAACTTTTACGAAATATATCGCTTTACCCATCTTTCCAAAATAATGTCGTTGGTTGGGAAACAAGCTATTGTATTTCTTTTAATTGTTTTTTCCTTCTTCGGATTTTATAATGAATTAACCACCTCGGCCTCTACTATTTTTAAATACATTATAGTAGTAATGCTTTGCATTACTGTAATGAAGCTAACTGTTTTCTTTCTTCTGAAGAAGTATAGGCAGCATTTAGGCGGGAATGTACGTAAGGTGGTAATTATAGGGCTAAATCAAAAAACAGACCAGCTGCGAAAGTTTTTTACCAATAATCCGGTATACGGTTACAAACTTTATAAAACCTTCGATTTAAAAGGTCCCAATAAGGTTAGCATTGAAGAATGTATGGACTATATCTTGGCCGAAAAAATTGATGAGGTATACTCTTCCGTAGCCGAAATAGGAAATAAGGACCTTATAAAGTTGATTGATTTTGTAGATAACAACCTTAAAATATTAAAGTTTTTACCGGACAATAAAGAAATTTACAGTAAAAAATTAGACTTTACCTATTATGGCGTGCTTCCAATTTTATCTATGCGGAAAATCCCAATGGACGAGCCTTTCAATAAATTTATAAAACGCGGATTTGATATTATACTTTCCCTTTTCGTGATTGTTGGGGTTTTATCTTGGCTTACGCCTATTTTAGGAATCTTGATAAAGTTGGAATCAAAAGGCCCAGTGTTTTTCAAACAACGCCGAAATGGATTGGATTACCAAGAATTTTATTGTTATAAATTTCGAAGTATGATTCCCAATCCAATGGCGCATTTACACCAAATTTCAAAAGGCGATGCGCGGGTAACAAGGGTTGGTAGAATAATTCGAAAAACCAGTATAGACGAACTGCCACAATTTATAAACGTACTTAAGGGAGAAATGTCTGTAGTTGGTCCAAGACCGCATATGGTTAGCCATACACATATGTACGCAGAACGCATAGATAAATTTATGGTGCGCCATTTTATAAAACCAGGAATTACAGGCCTTGCCCAAGTAAGTGGCTTTCGCGGTGAAGTAGAAGACGACAACCATATTATTAGCAGGGTTAAATACGATATTTTTTACTTAGAAAATTGGAGTCTATTTTTAGATATAAAAATAGTTTTTCAAACTATTTTCAATGCTATAAGAGGCGAAGAAAAAGCATATTGAGGTGACGCAAAACCCACTAGTTTCAATTGTAATGCCGGTCTACAATTCGTCCAGATTTGTAGGCGAAGCAATTGAAAGTGTACTCAACCAAACCTACTCGGACTGGGAATTAATTATTGTAGACGATGCTTCTACTGATGCTTCCCCACAAATTATCGAGAAATTTTCCTCCAACAATTCAAACATCCAAGTACTCACAATGGATACAAATTGTGGGGTGGGAATATGCAGAAACAAAGCCTTGGCCCGAACTAAAGGCAGTTATATTGCCTATCTCGATTCGGACGATCTATGGGCAAAAAATAAGCTTGAGTATCAATTGGACTTTATGCAGGCAAATAATTGTGCCGTAAGCTTTACCAGTTATCTTCATATAGATGACGCAGGAAACATGCTGAATAAGCGAATTAAAGCAATGCCCGTTCTCAGCTACAAAAAACAGCTTCGCAATAATTATATTGGCAACTTAACCGGAATGTACAATGCCGAATTACTAGGCAAAATAGTCGCTCCGCAAATCCAGAAAAGACAGGATTGGGCAATATGGTTGGAAGCCATTAAAAGAAGTAAAAATCCGGCCTTGGGAATAAATAAAGATTTAGCTTTTTACAGAATACGAAAGGATTCAATGAGCGCAAATAAGATTGGTTTGTTAAAACACAATTATAGATTCTATAAAAATTATCTTGGCTATTCCACACAAGCTTCGCTAATTTTAATGGGCTTATTTCTTTGGGAGTATTTTTTTATTCGTCCGCGTTATATTGAAACGGTAAACTAAGCGACGGTTCAATTAGATTTCAGATTATTCTAAAACCAAAGAAACAAATTGCTTTAACTTTCCGCTAGCCGTGCGTTTTAATACAGGCAATTTTTCATAAATAATTTTTAAATCCTTCTCGAGATATTCTAGGATTGTTTTTTCTATTTTCAACTTTTCTCGTGAATTTAATTCACGGTTTGCAACATACTTTATTTTAAAGGTGTCTAATTGAAGTTGTTCAATTACAAATTCCTTTACATTTCCGTCATTAGAGATTATTGTTTTGGTAACGTAATAAAATGTAAGTCCCGGTACTACTTTCCCACTTGGCAGTCGTGCTATATCGTTGGTACGCCCAATTAATTTTTCAATCACAGGGAATTTATAGGTGCTGGAAGTAGCCAACACACCCGTATCTCCAATATCATAGCGAATCATCGGGTGTGCCTTGTTGTATAGAGAAGTAATTATTATACGTCCTGATTGCCCCAATGGAACAGCTTTATCATTTTCATCAAGAATTTCAACAAAACACGTCTCATTATCAATCCTAAATTTACCATCTTTATCGGTGAGTGCTAAAAGACCGAATTCGGAGGCGCCGTATTCGTTAATTACGGGAATTCCGAATACGGTTTCCATTAATTTTTTATCGTCTTCAAAAAGCATTTCACTGGTAACGATACAACATTCCAAGTTAGGGCAGAGTTCTTTTAAAACCAGATTTTTGGATTGAACAAACCTCGCAAATAACAGGATTGAACTTGTATAGCCGTATATATAATTAAATTTCTTCTGTTTAAACTTTTTTAATATTTCTTCTAACTTTTGCTCTGAGAGATCAAAAATGGGAAACCTGTATCTGCGGCCCAAAAAATCTTTGAACCGTTCTTTATAATACCCAAAAAAATTTAATGGTACGCCGTAAAATCGAGCCTGTAAAGAAGTATCGAAATTTATGCCTAAGCTATTATAAGTATCAATAAAGCGTGCCCAGGTTAACGCATGGCAAAATCGGTCTTTTGCAAAAATAAAAGGGGTGCCGCTGGAGCCCGAAGTTTTATTGGTGTAGATGGAACTTTTGGAATATTCAGTGGAGAGTCTATCCTCTAGCGGCTGCTGTAGATGGCTTTTCGTCATTATGGGAAGGTCTTCCCAAGAGAGAGTATCAGTCCCAATAAAATTTTTATAAAAGGGCGTATTTTTAAAATGGTATTTTACTATTTCATTCCGCGCGATAAAAACGTAATCTGCATATTCATTTTCAGGAATTTGTTGAATGCTTTTAAGCTTCCTTTTCGCTTCAGCAATGGGAAAACCATTAAACTTCAGTATATTTTCAAACAAATTCATTTTGGAATAAATTAGGGTGTCAATTTACAAACAATTATTTTTGACACCGAAACAAAACATTTCTATTATGAACATCCTAGTCCTTGGTTCCGGCGGTCGCGAACATACATTTGCTTACAAACTATTGCAGAGCAAACGCTGCGATAAACTTTTTGTAGCGCCCGGAAACGCTGGCACGGCTGCAATTGCAACAAATGTTGACATTAAGGTAACCGATTTTGGAGCAATTGAAAAATGTGTGCTTGAGAATAACATCGAAATGGTAGTTGTTGGGCCCGAAGACCCCTTGGTAAACGGAATTGCAGATTATTTTTCGGAAACCAAAACTTTAAAAGATGTAATGTTAATAGGCCCTTCAAAACGTGGAGCCTTGCTTGAGGGCAGTAAACAACGCGCAAAGGAATTCATGATGCAGCATAATATTCCTACAGCAGCATATGAAAGTTTTACAGCAGCATCTTTGGAGGCGGGAAAAGCATTCTTGGAAACTTTAAATCCACCCTATGTCTTAAAGGCCGATGGCTTGGCGGCAGGAAAAGGGGTGCTTATTTTGAATAATCTCAATGAAGCCAAAGAAGAACTTGAAAATATGCTTGCGCACAGCAAATTTGGCGAAGCCAGTTCAAAAGTTGTTATTGAGGAATTTTTGGATGGTATAGAATTAAGTGTGTTTGTGCTTACCGACGGCAAAAATTACAAACTATTGCCAACAGCAAAAGATTACAAACGAATTGGTGAAGGCGACACAGGCTTAAATACAGGCGGAATGGGTGCTATTTCTCCAGTTCCCTTTGCAGATGAGGTTTTGATGCAAAAAATTGAAGACCGTATTGTTAAACCAACTATAAACGGACTGGCCGAAGAAAAAATAGATTATAAAGGTTTTGTGTTTATCGGGCTGATAAAAGTGAACAATGAACCATATGTAATTGAATACAATGTACGTATGGGCGATCCTGAAACGGAAGTAGTTCTACCACGATTAAAAACCGATATGGTAGATCTGTTTGATGCTACTTATCATCAAAAACTGGAGGAGATTACGCTCGAAATTGATGCTAGATCGGCTGCAACGGTTATGCTGGTTTCCGGGGGCTATCCGGAAGATTACGAAAAAGGAATGGAAATTTCTGGCCTTGAAAATGTGGAAGGATCTTTACTCTTCCACGCCGGAACAAAATCTGAAAATGGTAAAATCCTTACTAACGGAGGCCGTGTACTGGCTGTAACCTCCTTGGATACAGATTTCAAAAAGGCACTAAAAAAATCCTATCAAAATATAGATAAACTATCTTTTAATAGGATGCAGTATCGTAATGATATAGGTTTCGACCTTTAAAAAACTAAAGGTTTTCCTTATATGTGTAAGTAACTTCTTCGTTTTCGCTATAATCCTTTAATCTACCTATCCAATAAACAAAAGCAACAGCGCCAATAAGCACAAAGATCCAGTTTACAGTATTTGCCAACCACCAGCTTATCAGCTCTAGCTTTGCCAGGGCGTTATATGGAATAAACAGAAATCCTTCAAAAAGGGAAGCTATTCCTTCCCAAAAACCTTTCCAAGTCATATCTTTAATCTTTAGGAAACAAAAATATAAAAATACCCTCTATGCTAACAAGCTTTTTTGGAAAATCTAACCCAATAAATTATTTAATTCTGGGGGTTTTTATAATTGTGGGTTATTTATATGTTGAAATCACCGAAATGGCCTCTGCTATTTCCCTTTCAAGCTTTTTGCTTCATATGTTTTTTGTTCTTCTCAGTGTCTTGGGAATGTTGCTATTAGATTTTATAATCCGTAAAAACCAGCTTACAAAAAACAATACGTACGCTATTCTTTTCTTCACCTGTTTTATGATGATGCTGCCCGTGATTTTTTTTCAATATAAAATTATTTTTGCCAACGCTTTCCTTTTGTTGGCCCTTAGAAGGGTAATGAGTTTGCGCAGCGATAGAAATTCTACTAAAAAAATTCTGGACGCCAGTCTTTGGATTACAATCGCAGCACTGTTTTATTTCTGGAGTTTGCTGTTTTTTATACCCCTGTGGATTGCGATACTTCAAAAACCCAATTCAAATTACAAGCAAATGTTGGTGCCTTTTATAGGCTTTTTCACTATTGTTATTCTTTACACCACCTATCAGTTACTGATTACCGATTCCTTTAGCTGGCTTTTTAACTGGAAAGAATCCATCAGTTTCGATTTCTCGGTTTATAATTCTGTTTCCATCTTAATTCCAGCCACCATTATTTTTGCTCTTTATGTGTGGACGGGAGTGTACCGGGTAATAAAAATTCCGGGTATGGCCTTAAAAGACAAGCCCAATCTTATACTGTTGTTATATGTTAGTATAGTAACATTGTTTATAGCCCTGGCAGCGCCTGAAAAAACAGGGGCTGAACTATTATTTATACTGGCTCCCGTTTCTATTATTAGCGCAAATTACATTGAAAGCTACAAAATGGAAAACCGGGAAACGGACAAATCGGAATTTTTGTTTAAGGAAATTATGCTCTGGATGGTGGTTATTCTACCTTTTGTTTTTCTATTGTTATGACCTTCACGCTTCAAAATATTGAAAAGGAGCTTAAGCAACGGCATCAAATTCCCTACAGGTGGTTTCGGAAACAAAACGATTTGTGGGACAACTATTCTAACTTTATTTATCACACTTTTAAGTGGGACGCATTAGTTCAAAAAATAAATAGTCTTCCGGAAAATTCAGAAATTAACAGAGAACAATTCTTTCAATATACTGCAAACCGCTGGTACAATTTCTGGAGCTCGAAGGCAGTGGAGCAAATATTTTCCGAATTAGAAGGGGTTGAAATGGTTGCTGAAAAAAAAGATTCGGAAAAAGATTTTTATCTCTTCGGAATTCCTTTCGACCATAAAACATCGGTCTTTCCGAAGCAGTTTCATAAAAGTTTCGAATATGCCAAAAACCATAAGGATGAATTAATATTATGGCTTTATAGAAATCAAAGCACACAGAAACGACTTCACTTTAAAAACAGGCTTTTTATTATTGTTTATGCAGAAAATGGGGAGCATTGGAAATTGAAGGCTGAAATTTCACTACTCAAAAAAGCAATTGAAAAATATGTGGCTTCTTTCCGGCGAGAGGACCTACATTCTTATACTTTTGCTGAAAAACAAACTTTCAGCGATATTATCTGGGTTTCCAAATGAATTACATAGGCTCCAAGCACAAATTATCCAGCTTCATTTTTGAGACGGTTACCGAAATCTGCGGGAAGGACCTATCCCAAAAAGTATTTGCGGATTTGTTTGCGGGTACCGGAATTGTTGGAAGAATTTTTAAGCCTCACGTAAAGCAAGTAATTTCCAATGATGTTGAATATTACAGTTATGTATTGAACCGTAATTACATAGGCAATACT
>CAXBDO010000032.1:0-13608 GCA_963974165.1 uncultured Aequorivita sp. | reverse complement strand
AATAATATAGAAAATTTCTATCAAAATTATCGTTCGGTTCCATAACAGTATATGCTCCTGTTATCATTCCATCAAAATCCGATAAGCCTACACAACGAGGCGTTTCTTCAACATCGAAAAGGCAAAAAACAAAGTCCCCTTTTTTAACTTCTTGGTATGTATCAAATTCAGCAGGAAATTTCCCGCCAGCATCTAAATCTCTTATTACGATTCCTTTTAGGGTTAATGACAATAAATCATAAGTATCTGCTTTTTTTCCAACTTGTTTTTTCTTCAAATTAAAAACATACTTGTTCGCTAAAGTTTGCCAATGTTGTGGTATCTCACCAATCCACTCCACACCAGAGTCTTTTAGGGTTAAATTTGGGTTTAAACCTTGTGTTACTGCTTTGTTTATAAGAATTTGTTTATGTTCTTTAAGCAAGCTTACTTGTTGCTCTTTTATGTCAATGGCAGCATCTATATTGGTGATTTTATCGTCTAGAAATTGGGCGATGGCGGTTTGTTCTTTTAGGGGTGGAATAAATGTTTTAAATCCAAAAAAGTTATCCTTAGAAATAGTGTTTCTTAAACCTGTATACAACGGTCTCAATCTTTTATCGGCATCCAAATTCAAATAGAAATAATAAAGAAAGCTTCTATCAAGATTTTCTTTTGGTGTCATTACAGTATAAGCACCCGTTATCATTCCTTCATACTTCGATAAACCAACACACCTCGGTGTTTCTTCAACATCAAATAAGCAAAACACAAAATCTCCTTTCTTGACTTCTTGATACGTGCCGTATTCGGCTGGAAACTTTCCTCCATCTTCAATATTCCTAATTACAATTCCTCTTAAAGTCAAAGACAACAAATCGTAATCATCAGATTTTTTACCAACTTGATTTTTCTTCAAATTAAAAACAAACTTATTTGCCAATAAATCCCAATGCTCAGGAATCTCTCCTAACCATTCTACGCCAGAGTCTTTGTAACTGTCGTACCGCTGTAATTGCATTTCAGTTTCTACCATTACGCTAAGTTTAATATTTCAGCAATCAAGCCATCACTTTGGCGTTCCAGTTCCAAAATATCGGTTGTTACTTCCTCTATACTTCTTAATGGGGTATGCTTATAGAAATATTTATTAAAGCTTATTTCATACCCAATTTTGGTATTATCCAGATTTATCCAAGCTTCTGGCACGTGCGGTTTTACTTCTTTTAAAAAGTAGTCATGAATGTTTTCTTTTAAGGGCACGTTTTCCGTATCACGCAAATCGCTTTCGGTTTCGTAGATGATGTACTCTCCGTTCTTTAAAGACCTCTCGACTGCGCTCGAGGTGACATTAGAATTATTATTTGAAAAATAGCCAAAGTCTGCCAATTGGTTTTCGGTACAACCTAAATGCTTCAAAAGATTTTGCAGTTTATCGCCTGAAAGTTTTTCTTTCTTTTTAATTACTTTTTCTGCTTCTGCATCATACCAACTTACGGCGTTTAAAATGGCATTCTTTTCAGAAGCAGAAAGATTCAATTTCTTTGTTTTTATTGCCTTGTCCACTTCCGTTTTAAATGCATTAAAATCGCTATACATTGTGTCTTCAAAAATGGCAAATAGCACTTCCGCTTTGGTCACCAAATCCAAATGCTTTTTCCAAGTGTCCTGTTTCAGCAGTTTCTTTTTAATTGCAGAAGAGAGGTTCAACTCATTTTTTTCACACCAATCCAGCAACTCTTTTTCGTGTTGCTTAATATTCTTATAAACGCTATCGCCAAAAGTTTCAAAAGCATATTGCATAGGCTCAAGCAAACTTTTATCATAGCGCAAAGTTTCTATTCGCTCAGGTGTAAACTGGGCTTTTAGGCGTTTTGGACGTTCTATGGTGGCTTTGTAATATCCAAAGTCTTCGTTGTCGAAAATTTGTGCAGCAATTTGTTGTTCGCCTTGGCTTTCCATGGCCTGCATTTCGGTATAAACCTTTACAATTTCATCAATATGTTCTGGTGCGAACTCGCAGTTTTTGTTTCCTAAATTTTTGCGCAGTTTTTTATATAACTGTCCGGCATCAATCAATTGTACTTTTCCTTGTCTGTGGGCTGCTTTGTTGTTGCTTAAAATCCAGATATAGGTGGTAATTCCCGTATTGTAAAAAAGGTTGTTGGGCATTTGCACAACCAATCGTTTTCAATAATATGGCGGCGTATGTTGCTCTCACCTCCACCAGCATCGCCCGTAAAAAGACTACTGCCATTATGTACCGAAGCAATACGGCTTCCACTGGCACTTTGCGTTAAGGGTTTCATCTTGCTTACCATTTCCATTAGGAACAGCAATTGCCCATCTGAAGAGCGTGGCGTGGCATCGGCCTCTTCTTCCACATCCCAATAATTTTTCAATTGTATTTTAAAACGTGGGTCTATTACCTCCTTGCCATCCTTAATATATTTCTGTTCACTGCTCCACGATTTTCCATAAGGTGGATTAGAGAGCATAAAGTCGAAGGTAGTGCCCGCAAATTCATCGGTACTTAAAGTAGAACCCACGCGAATATTCGCAGGGTCGTTTCCTTTAATCATCATATCACTTTTACAGATGGCGTAGGTTTCGTCATTTATCTCTTTTCCATAAAGATACACATCGCCCAAAGCTTTGATAATGCCTTCCTCATCTTTTATAAAGTTTTGGCTTTCGGTAAGCATCCCCCCGCTTCCACAAGCAGGATCATAAATAGTCATTACGGGCGGTAAATTGTTCTTTATAGGGTCAAAAATAATATGAGTCATCAAATCGATTACTTCCCGTGGCGTGAAGTGCTCCCCCGCTTCCTCGTTATTTTCTTCATTAAATTTTCTAATCAATTCCTCAAAAACATACCCCATTCCTAAATTAGAAAGAGCAGGAAGTTTTCTGCCCTCTGGGTCTTCTTTTTCAAAAGGTGTTAGATTGATATAGGAGGAAGTAAACTTTTCCAAAACATCGAGCAACACGTCTTTAGTTGCCATATGCCGCACTTGGCTGCGCAGTTTGAACTTGTCTATGATTTCCTTTACGTTGGCACTAAAACCGTTCAGGTAGTCCTCAAAATTGGCCTTTAAAATCTGTTGGCTATTGGTAGCAGTATCGTGGAGCATTTGGAGCGTCCACTTGCTGGTATTGTAAAAAACATAACCAGAGGCTTGGCGCAAACCATTTTCATCCCATTCTGTAAACTTGGCCTCATCACGCTGAAAAGCAAGTTCTTCCAGAACAACTTCTTTGGTTGGTTCTAGTAACGCATCCAAACGGCGAAGGACTACCATTGGCAATATAACATCACGATACTTCCCGCGTACGTAAACATCACGAAGGCAATCGTCTGCAATGGACCAAATGAAAGAAACTAATTTATTGTGAGAGGAGTGATTCATAAATTGTACTTATTTTCTGTTTTTTTCAAATATAAAACAATACATACGCATTGATTATTTATCCCCGTAAAAGAAATCATGAATTTTAATAATATCACCACGACCTATTTGTACCAAATTAGAAGTCTGTTTTAAATAAATGCCGAGAGATCGTTCGTTATAAACCAGTTTCATCATATCGCTGTAATCTGCTACTGTGTACATATCTCCTTCTAATTTATAGAATGGTATTGTAGTTTTCATGCGCTCGCTTATTCCGCGATTTACAATTTTACCATTGCGCAGGTGTTCTTTTATACTGGAATCATCTCTTTCGCTAGAAGCTGTTTTCACATAGGCAACCATCATGTTCATCCATTCATCCGCATCAATTAAGTGCCAACGTATTCTACTGAAGTCCACTCCGTAGTCACTTATCCAGCCGTTACTAGTAAAACCAAACAACACAAATTTCTTTCCATTCAACTCTGGTTTTTCAGCCAACTCGAATTCCTGTATTTTGTAGGTTATTAATGAAACTGCAGACATATCCTTAGCTTTTTTACCGTCAAAGTCTAACGTTTTCAGTGAGAAGCTTGTCATTTTTGGCTCATTATTCAATAACCATTCGGTTGCCTTCAATTCGGCTTGTTCCTTCATATTTTCAATACTCATAGCTATTGCGCCAATTGCTGCAATCCCAGCAACTGCAGCAACAAGTCCATCGTCTTGTGCTTTAGCTTTAGGTAGAAATAAGCAAGACACCATTAAGAATAAAAAAAGTTTTTTCATAAAAAAGAAGTTAAGGTTTTGGTTGTGTAAATTTTCTAAATTTAAAGCAATACGTACGTATCCCATAACGAGATTCCGCATTGCATAAATTAAAGGGGGAGAGCTGTAAATATATTAAAATCGGCGAATATTCCAGTCTTTAAAATTGTTTCCTCGATAAAAAGTTGGGAATTAAAACAGGAAGTAAAAAATACGCCTTGCAAAACACCAAGTAATTGAGATTTTTTAGGGCGTTTTGCTTACCCAAAGGAGGTAAAAATAGCATAGAATAAACCCTTGAATTTCAATATTTTATTTTTTATTATTTAGAAAAAATATTTTATTTTAGTATACATACTCCCCGCTAACTTAAAATTATTTTCAAATGGAATCAAAACGAAAAGAATTTAAGAAGTTTTGGAGGAAACCAATTGTTCTTAAAGAAGAAGACGTGATGGCACAGTTTGGATTTAGTAAATCTACCATCGCAAGGTTACGTAGAAGTGGACAGATCCCGCATTCTAAAGTGGGCGGCTCCTACTTCTATCAAGAAAAGGAACTTAAAAGAATGCTAAAGCAAAAATTAATTAAGCCTTCCTAATTTAAGTCTCCAAATAAGCTAGCTACAAATGAAAATGGCAAGGATATCTCCCTGCCATTTTGTTTAAACCACCCGCCTCTATTAGGTTACCGTAGCAGTACCAATATAGGAACTGGTGGCGGCTACTTTCCTATCGGCCGTAACCATACTTCCCCATACCTCTACTTCATCGCCACTAAAATACGTGGGCATGCTAAGTGCTACGGTAGCCTCATTGCGCAAGGCAGCAGGATCAAAAACCTGGAATAGCCCCTGGGCAGGCGAATATACTACCACCAGCACCAGATCATCGGCCGCAGCAGAGCCCTGGCCGCTGTTGTCTGTCCAAGTCAGTTCCAAGACCCTGTTGGGTTGCGCCGTTACGGCCCCGCTTTCCATCCCCCGCAGCGCTCCTTTGGTAAGCAGCACCTTGGGGTAGTCCATCATAAAGTCATCGTCTACTTCCTTAACCGCATTGGTAAGGTTGTAGCTCATGGCCAAGTTAAAGCGCGATTTTGATCTGTACTTGTTACCATAGTACACCCCCACCACCTCTTGGATGGGGTTTAAGAACCCTATGACCAAGGCAAACTTTTTGCGCTGCATAAGTTGCCCTGCGGTGCCCGAGCCCTTGGGTCGTTTTGGTGGGGCCTTGCGCAGCAAGTCTTCGCCACGCCATTGGTACCCCACTACATCACCTACTTTTCCGGAGAAACCTCCGAAAATACCTCCTGGTATTTTACCCATTTTTTTGAAATTTAAATTAAACAATCAGTTAAAATTTAGGACCAAAATAAGTTGCAATTTTCAAAGAAAAAAACGCCGTAACACATTGACCTACATTGACTTGTATTGATTTAAATTGAACGAATTTGGGCAGGTATTTTTCTATTTTGAAACAATTTACATCCCGTTGTAACTCCAAAACTCCCCAATTGACAAATTGGGGCCTCTTTTAATCAATTTGGGTACGAATAGCTACAATTTGAAGGCTTTTGGCAAGCCCTGCACATTTTTGACCGCTTTTGACCAATATTTCAAGCCTAGCTTGTATAATAATTTGGGGGTTCTTCTTCGAGTGTTGTTCGAGTGTTCTTCGAGTGCGGTTCGTATTTCGTTTGAAGAAGGGGCCCTTTTTTCGAACAATGTTCGAAGAAACTTCGAAAAAGGCTTGAAGAAGGGAACTATGATTCTTGATTATATAACACTAAGTTAAAAATGGAGAACCGCCAGAATAAATTTTTACTTTTAGATAATGGGATCAATTTGTGGGCCTGGCCGTACAAAATTGCCAAATCAAAAAAAGATAAAAAATGGAACTCAACATACTATACTTAAACGATGTACACGGCTACCTGGAGCCGCACCAGGAACTCTTCTATAATAACAAAGGCGAATATACCGAAATGGCAGGCGGCTATGCCCGCATTGCCGGCAAGGTGGCAGAGCTAAGGCAGGGCAATAATACTACCCTATTATTTGATGGGGGCGATACCTTTCACGGTACCTGGCCCTTGGTAGATTCTAAAGGCGAGGCCATAGTGCCCGTGCTAAACCAACTTGGCATTAATGCCATGGTTGGCCATTGGGATTTTGGCTATGGGCCAACCCAATTAAAAAACATCATGGCCCAACTCAACTACCCTATGTTGGGAATAAACGTATATAAGGAAGATGGCAGCCTGTTCCTTAAACCGTTTATCACCCTGCAGGTAGAAGATCTAAAGGTGGGGGTTATTGGGCTATGTTCCGATATAATCGATAAAACCATGCCCGCCAGATTTAGCGACGGGTTAAAAATTACCAATGGGCTTGACGAACTGCCGGGCTATATAAAGCAGCTACGGGCAGATGGGGTAGACATTATTATCCTGCTCTCGCATAACGGATTTCCGCAGGATATGTACACTCTGCAACAGGTTGATGGCATAGATATTTGCCTTAGCGCCCATACGCACAACCGTATCTATAAGGCGGTAGATGTCAATAATGCCCTACTGATACAGTGCGGCTGCCATGGCTCCTTTTTGGGCCATCTAAAATTGAAGGTAGAAAACAAACGCATAGTATCTCATCAGTATGACCTATTGAAAATAGACTCCGCCATTGTGCCCGACCAAGAAATGGAGAAGATTATAGAGAACATAGTAGCGCCCTATCAAAATATAAAAAACAAGGTGGTGGGCAAGACAGATTCCATTTTACACCGCTACGATACGCTAAATTCAACCATGGACAGTTTGCTGTTACAGGCAGCTGCCTATGTAAGCGGCACCGAGATTTCCTTTTCCAACGGCTGGCGCTATGGCGCGCCCATTGCGGCAGGCAATATAACAGAGGAAGATCTGTACAATATTGCGCCTATGAATCCGCCAATTTCAACGGTGGACCTTAGCGGACAGGAAATATGGGATATGCTGGAGGAAAACCTGGAACGCACCTTTTCCAAAGACCCTATGCAGCAAATGGGCGGCTATGTAAAAAGATGTATTGGCCTACGCCTTACCCTTCGCATTGAAAACCCAAAAGGCAACCGCATACAGGAAATTTATTTTAAGGATGAACATTTAGATCGTGAAAAAACCTATACGGTCAGTTTTATAACATCCCAAGGCGTACCCAAGAAATTGGGAAAAAACAGAAAGAAACTTCCTATAAAAACAGTGGCAGCAATGACGGAATATCTTCAGGCACAGCCAGATTTTAATGCGAGTTATAAGAAAACATTCTGTTTGGTTTAATTCAACAATAAGGCTGAAAATTTCAAATGTATCAATAGCGCTTAAGACACTACCGGCAACTCTTCCGAAGCATAAATATTAGTTGCGACTGAAAAAAAGTTGGAGTTGTATATGCGAAAATTCCGTAGCTTTATTTTATAAGCCATCACTATGCACAGAAATATAGAAGTTGCCGTGCCTACGCACCTTACGCCCATTATCCTGCAGTCGCTATTGCACAACCCCAATGTTATAAATGTGGTTATAAATGAAAAGGCCTCGCTTAAACCCGTGGGCGATTCGCTTTCATTATTTGTGTTGAACAAGGGCGCAGACGAGGTGCTTAAAATTATTGCGAAAAACACCCAGGGCGAAGAATATACCGTTACCACTTCTGAAGTTGCCAGCCTAAACGACCCTGTGCACCAGGAAAAAATAGATCAGGATGTAGATGAGGCCATTTGGGAAGAAATGGAAACGGGGCTAAGGCATAACGGCCGCCTCACCGAAAATTTCTGTACCCTTATGTTTGTTGGCGGCATTATAGCCGCGGTCTGCCTAGTGTCTGATATGCCCGACCTTATTTTCGCCTTTATTGCCGCCTCTATTATAGCCCCGGGCTTGGAACCTTTGGCCAAAATTCCATTGGGAATTGTCCTGGGAAATAAGAGTGTGCTAACTACCGGCCTCAAAGCCTCGGTGGTGGGCTATTCGCTGCTTATACTTGCCGCCGGCCTTAGTTTTTGGATAATGCAGGAATTTGGGACAGTTACAAAAGAAGACTTTTTGCAGAACAAGGTAACCCAAGGGCTAATGAAATTTAAGGTTGCCCATTTTCTTCTTTCCCTGGCCGCCGCAACGGCAAGTATTATTATGTATTTATCGTATAGGCGCAATGTGATAGCGGGGCCGCTTATTGCCCTTATTTTTATTCCCGCCGCCGCGGCTATGGGCATCGCTCTCTATTTACAGGAATGGGGTTATATCCTCCAATTTTTAAAAAGGCTATTGATAGATGTAAGTATTTTTCTGGGCGTGGGCGTTATCTTGATTAGCTACAAACAGAAGGTGGTTCATAAACGCAAACCCATTCGGTGAAGAAATCAGACAAAATAATTGTAGCATCACAAAATTTCTAAACCAACAACCCCCCCATAGTAAAACCGAAAACAAGGTGGGCAAACAGTAGTTGTATAAAGAAGAGCAGTTTATTGATCTTTGGCGGGAACGGATGCAGTACAAACCCCATGCTCCAGCCCCCAATCCCAACCAAACCTGCCACAAAGCCAAAAATACTTCCGGAAAGGATGGAGAAATCTATTTCGGTATAAATTTGCAACAGGCTATAAATTGCCACAAACAGTATCCCTATTGAAAAATGAATAGTCCATCCCAAAATATGTTCCCTACAAATAGCAATCTTAACGCTGGGCAAGGCCTCTATTAAATAATTCAATAATTGGAGTTCCTTATAATTATCGTTGGCCAAATACGAAAATATATAACTGAACAAAGTCATTGCAATAGTTGCAACAATACCCACGCTAATTATTTGCAGTATGGAATCTATCATCGATTTCTGATTTTGGTTGCCTAGAAACTAAAGATTAAAAATAATGGCTTCCGCTAATTCTCGCTCTCAATATTTTCATAAATGTTAGTTGCGGCAGCGCAAATTATATTGGAATACCTTCATTTTATTTAACACAATCTTAGTTCTAATTCTTTCCCTTTCTCAAAGTGGGCTGCAATAGCCTAGTGCGCTAAGCCCAGTAATAGCAGCCATTTAACCAAAATTTACTATTTATTTCCAATTTAATTAACAGCGGCACCCGCTATTAATCACTTAATTTATCAAAAAAAAACAACGATGAAACTGAAAAATAAAATTGCGGTCGTAACCGGTGCAAGTGGGGGTATTGGCAGTGCCATTTCGAAGCAGCTGGACGAAAATGGATGCAATATAGTTCTGGCGGCCAGAAGTGTAGATACCTTAAAAGACCTTCAAAAAGAATTGAAAAATCCTTCTTTGGTAGTTGAAATGGATGTTGCAGATTCCGAAAGTGTAGCAGCTGCTTTTTCCAAAATTAAGGACGAATTTAAATCGGTCGATATCCTTGTAAACGTAGCCGGAGTAATGCCCTTAACCTATCTAAAAAACCTGCATTTAGAGGAATGGTTGGAGACCATTGAAGTAAACGTAAAGGGAATTTTACGTACTGTACACGGCGCGCTTCCATTTATGAAAGAGCAGCAAAGTGGCCATATAGTAAATATCGCTTCCGTAGATGGAAAGGAACTTTACAAAGGGGGCGCAATTTATGGCGCTTCCAAAGCTGCTATTATAGCACTTTCCAGAACTATGCGGATGGAACTTTCCCCAGAATTCAATATTAAAATTACCTCCATAGAACCGGGAACCGTAGCTACAGATCTGCGCGAAGACATTAGCGATAAAGAATTGTTGGAAGATAAGGATTACAGCGATGACGAACCTAAACTGCAACCAGAAGACATAGCGAACGCCGTGCTTTACGCGGTTTCTGAACCAGATAGGGTAAACGTGAACGAAATTCTTATAAAACCAACTGGCAAATCATAATTTGAGGGGTATGCTGCAATGCTTTTAACTTGTTTGTTTTTACATATCATTTAAAGTTGAAAGGTGGCGCGAGTTCCCTTCATTCCCTACCCAATTTTTTTAGAACATCATACAACAACCAATTTGGGTCAACAACTTCGTGCCCTCAATTTAAAGTTGAAGTTAGCTAAAATCTGAATGGGGCAAACCATTCAGAAACGCAATTTGTAGAACCTCTAAACAAAACTGTATGCACACAAAAAAAGCCGCTAGCTGTGGTCTCATGGCGTCTAGGCTCATAAAATATATAATTCTCTTTTTAATGGGAGTTGGCTTATTATTAGCAATTTGCTCCATTATTTGTTACTCTGGATTTCAGCCTGACGTTATAATTTAACGGCACCTAACATTAAGAGACCTTTAAGGAATTTACAATGAAAATGTAGTAATTTTAAAAGAAAAATTAGTTTTTAACCTAACACAACCATTATGGGAAAGAAATCTGATAAGCCTGAAAAGCAAAGCAAAAAAATTGAAGATCTTCAAAAAGATACTTGGGAGGTAAGTAATGCCACCATGAAGACCAACCAAGGCCTAAAAATTAACGACACCAACAACTCCTTAAAGGCAGGGGAAAGGGGCGCTACCCTACTCGAGGATTTTTTGCTTCGCGAAAAAATAACCCATTTTGACCATGAGCGCATTCCAGAGCGTATTGTACACGCCCGCGGTAGTGGTGCCCATGGTTATTTTGAATTGTATGAACCCATTCCGGAATATACCAAGGCAGGTATATTTAATGACACTAGCAGAAGAACCCCTGTTTTTGTGCGTTTCTCGACTGTAGCAGGATCTAAGGGCTCGCCAGATTTGGCGCGGGATGTTAGAGGATTCGCCACTAAATTTTACACCGAGGAAGGTACTTGGGATTTGGTGGGCAATAATATGCCTATCTTCTTTATCCAGGATGCAATGAAGTTCCCAGATTTGGTGCATTCGGTAAAGCCCGAACCGAATAATGAAATTCCGCAAGCGGCCTCTGCCCACGATACTTATTACGACTTTGTTTCGCATACTACTGAAACCCTTCACAATCAAATCTGGTTAATGAGCGACCGCGCCATTCCGCGTAGTTTTAGGATGATGGAAGGTTTTGGAATCCACACTTTCAGATTTATAAATGAAAAGGGCGAATCGCATTTTGTGAAATTTCACTGGAAACCAAAATTGGGCGTGCATTCAGTTACCTGGGATGAGGCGGTAAAGATTAATGGTGCCGATTCCGATTTTCACCGTCGCGATCTATGGGATGCCATTGATGCCGGGCAATTTCCCGAATGGGAACTTGGGGTACAATTAGTGCCGCAAAAAGACGAGCATAAATTTGAATTCGACCTTTTGGATCCTACCAAACTTATTCCCGAGGAAATGGTACCTGTAAAGATTGTGGGCAAAATGACCCTCAATAAAAATCCGGATAACTTTTTTGCTGAGACAGAGCAGGTTGCCTTTTTGCCGGGCCATATAGTGCCGGGTATCGATTTTACGAACGACCCACTTCTACAGGGCCGTTTATTTTCGTATCGCGACACCCAACTTTCCCGTTTGGGAAGCCCTAACTTTCACCAGATTCCTATTAACCGACCTATAGTGCCTAATCATAACAACCAACGCGATGGGCATATGCAAATGGAAATCCCAAAAGGACAGACAGCGTATTTCCCCAATACCCTAAGCGGCGGCTGCCCACATTTGTCTAAAATGGCAGAAGGGGCCTTTACCAGCTATGAGGAACGTATAGATGCCCGAAAAATCCGCACCCGTAGCGAAAGCTTTAGCGACCACTTTTCGCAACCCGCACTTTTTTACAGAAGTCTTGCCAAATGGGAACAGGAACACGTGGCCGACGCCTATACTTTTGAATTGGGCAAGTGTAAGCAGGATGCCATTAAGGAACGAATGCTATGGCTAATTGCCCAAATTGATACCAATTTGGCCAATAAGGTTGCAAAGGGCTTGGGAATGAAAGTGCCAAAAAATATCGAAAAACCCATCAATCAAGCCATAGGTGCCGATGCCGATGTAGAAAAACACCAGCCGGGCGCCAAGAAGAATTATTTGGACAAATCGCCCGCCTTAAGTCAGGCAGAAACTAAATTCGATAGCATCGCTACCCGTCAAATTGCGGTCTTGGCCGCTGATGGTTTTAGTATGAAAAACCTGAAAAAGATGCAATCCACACTCGAAAAAGAAGGGGCTATGCTAAAAATAATAGCACCTATGGGCGGCAGTATTACTTGCGATGAAAATATGGAGCATAAGGTAGATGCCTCTATTATGACCACGGAGAGTGTTTTGTTTGATGCGGTCTATATTCCTGGGGGTAAAAAATCCATAAAAGCATTAAGCGAAAATGCAAAATATTTAAAATTTGTAAATGAAGCCTTTAAGCACTGCAAAGCCATTGCAGTAGATGATGAAGGCGAAGAGTTTTTAAAGAAAACCTATGCTGGAAAGTATACAGACGATAAAGCAGTTTTGGTAAACAAAAAAGCAGCCGACTTTAAAGCGCAGATCCAACAACACCGAAATTGGGATAGAATGAAGGTGGCGGAAGGAATACCGGCCTAGGATTTAGGGGTGAGTGATGAGTGGTGAACATTGAATAATGAATAATTAGTAATTCTTAATTAGTATTTAATAACAAAAAACCTTCACAAGTACTGTGAAGGTTTTTCTTTTTATTCAATAATTGAAAGCTTACTGCTATTCCTCTTCCTGCCAGTTTTCGCTTCTGCGGGTTGGGTCTTGATTTCGAGAGTTTTCGGATGGGTTTCTATCGTTCCCTCCCACTCCTGGGTTTTGGGCATGCTGTTGCTGTTGTTTTTGCGATTCCTCCCACTCTCTGTTCAGCTGTTGCTTATGTGGGTCAGTTTCCTGCTGTCCAGGTTTTTCATCCCACTGTCTTTGCTGCCCGCTTTGTTGGTTTTGCTGGTTTTGCTGGTTTTGCTGACCATGCTGATTTTGTTGGTTTCGTTGGTCTTGGTTGTTTTGGTTGTTTTGCGGGTTGGATTGCCCTTGGTCATTTCCGTTCCAGCCAGTGTTTTGCGGATTTCTGTCGCCACTGTTTTGCTGATTTCTTTCATTTGTGTTCATAACAATAACAATTAAGGTTAATAATTTTTCTTTCCCTAAATGTAGTGCGGAAACAAACAGCCAAAATCTTAAATAACGTTTCTTTAAGTCCGAATTTTCAAAAGATTAACTAAAAATTACATCATTGATCAATGATCAATAACCAATTAACAAATTCCAAAATGAAGAAGGACTAAAGAGTAAAGACAATAGATAAAAGACAAAAGACTAAAGACTAAAGATAAATTGCGATCTTCAAATCATTGTGGTCCGATGAAAGGAATGACTTACTCTGGAAAATCCCAAATTATATGTAGTCCCTACGGGACATTAGCCTAGCCGCCATATTTTTATTACCCATATTGTGCCCCGCTGGGGCCGAATGCCGTTAGGCATTATATTTTGGTAAAAAAAATATATAAATGAAAACTTCTTAAAGACTTCCACGAA
>CAXBDO010000031.1:0-13674 GCA_963974165.1 uncultured Aequorivita sp. | reverse complement strand
ATTAAACTGTTCCCTTGCGAATGATGTTGGAATTGTAAGCAATAATGATCCAAGCGACTTTAATCTGGTTTGCAATCCTGGGCCAGCTGTTGTTTCAGTAATAATTCAGAATTCAGGCGTTGCTTCTCAAGGTAATTTTGATGTAAGCTATCAGTTGGATTCTGAACCAGTAGTAACAGAAACCTTTACGGGTACAGTGGCTTCCGGACAACAAGTTGCATTTGACTTTAGCACGCCTTTAAACATTACAAATTCGGGAACTTATACGCTTACAGTGTCGATTGACTTAACTGGCGATGAAAATCCAAATAACGATAGTGATGCCCTCACCTTTTTTGCCGCTACCGAAGCAGCACAATTGGATTATGCCGAACCATTTGATGTTAACGGAGTACCCCCAGATGGTTGGAACATACTTAACCCAGATAACGAAGACACTTGGATTCCACGTGCCAACGTAGTTGGTAGTGATGGTTCGCCTACGCTTACGGCTTATGTAGATAACTTCTCATATAATGGTCAAGGTGCAGAAGATACTTTAGAAACCTTGTTTATCGATTTAACTAATGCCAATGCCGTCTCTTTGGATTTTGATTTGGCTAAAGTCCAGTATTCAGCTGGTTTTTCAGATGCCTTTAGGGTAGATGTTTCTACAGACTGTGGCGCTACCTTTACCCAAATTTACTATAAGGATGGTTTGGATCTATCTACCGTTTCTGGCTATGTAACCAGCACTTGGACACCTACTTCAGCAGGCGACTGGCGTACTGAAAATATAGACTTAACACCTTATTTAGGTGAAAATGTTCAGTTCCGCTTTGTGAATATTAACGGATATGGCAACAGTACATTTATCGATAATATTAACGTAAGCGGTGTTTTAAGTGTTTCCGAAGAAGATTTCGCCAAGCTGGCAGTTTATCCAAACCCAGCATCTAGCGAAGTGTTTATTAATATGAATAATGTGATGCAGGACAATGTTTCCATTAGTTTATACAATAGTCTGGGGCAACGCCTTCAAACTATTTCTGAAAGCCAAATGGCTGGAAAATCATTGGGAGTTTTAAATGTGGAAGGATACGCTAGCGGAGTTTACTTCATTACAATTAAAGCAGGAGAGAATCTCACAACCAAAAAGTTGATAGTACAATAACCGCAATAAATTATTATTGAAAAGAAAAAGGGAGCCAAATTGGCTCCCTTTTTTTACATTCTATAAATCCAATCTGCCGGATTAATTTTGGTCTTGTTCTGATAAATATAAAACTTCAGCAAAGTTTTGTTTTCGGTAGAACTCTTTGCAACGGTACCTATGGTTTGTTTGGTAGACACCCTATCGCCTTTCTTCACCGAAACGGTAGCTAGGTTACTGTATACCGTTATATAATCTCCGTGCTGTATAAACACAACCTTATTTGCGCCTTTAATAATTTGAATAGACATAACCTGTCCTTCAAAAATAGAACGAACCTGTTCATTGTCTGCCGTAGCTATTTCAACCCCACTATTATTTGTGGTTACATTCGGGAATTGCGGGTGCTGGTGGGTTCCAAAACTTTTTACAACCATTCCCTTTTCTACGGGCCAAGGCAATTTACCCTTGTTGCTTGTAAAGCTCGCGGCCAAAGCCTTGTCTTCAGCAGTTAGGGAAAATTCATCCGTCTTTGCGGGTTTGGTAACAACGTTAGAAGTAGAAGCTGTAGTTGTAGGGGTAGTATTGCCTTTCGCTTTTTCAGCCGCCAATGCTTTTTCCCTAGCAATTCTATTGGCTTCCTCAATAGCAGCCCTAATTAAATCGTCTATTTGTCTGTCTATAGCGTCTGCCTGTTTCTGTTTAGTTCTAATTTGGGTAGCAAACTTACTTTCATCTTTTTTAAGAGTGGCAACTAATGCTTGCTGATCTTTTCGTTCTTCCGTCAGTCGTGCTTTTGCCACTTCATTTTCGGCAATAAGTTTTTGTTTGGTTTTTTTCTGGTCTATTAAATCTGTGTTTAATTTTTGAAGCTCTTCCGTCTTCGCCTTTATGCCCTCACCCTGTTTTTTTCTGAATTTAGCATACTGCTTCATATATTGCACGCGCTTATAGGCCTGCAGAAAATTTTGAGAAGACAGTAAAAACATAATTCTGCTCTGCTGGCTTTTACTTTTATACGACTTTTGGATCATCGCCGCATAATCTGCCTTCATAATTTTTAACTCCTCACGAAGGGCGCTAATTTTTTCAATATTGGCGTTTATATTTCGGCTAAGAAGATTTGCCTGTTGATTGGTAACCCGTATTAAATTTTCAGAAGCGGCAATACGCTGGTTTAGGTCTTCCACCTGTGAAAGCACAGATTTTTCCTCCTTTTTTGTTTTAAAAAGCAACGAATTTATTTGCTTAATTTCCTCTAGGATGGCCTGCCGTTTTTGTTCCAGTTCCTTTTGTTTGTCTACTTGCGCAGAAAGCGTTGAAACCGAAATAAAACAGACGAATAAAAAAAGATAGGTGCGCAATTGCTTCATTTAATTAAGTTGGATTTCTTCGTAACCTTGTGGAATTTCAAACGGAAAACTTACGTTCGCGTTTACTTCAATTTTTTTATAATTGAATTCAATTTTTGTTTTTGAACCCTTTTCTGAAGTGTCTATTAAAATAGTTGAAGGGTAAAACTGTCCATCAATGTTTTGATAATCGCCATAACGAAGGCTCAACAAGCGTTCATCATTGGGCTGCGAAAGCGTTGCCGATGAAATTTTAAAATTTTCCGGATTCAAAAATATGGAATGGATGAAATCTTGGGGCTGCTGCTTGGGTTGGATCTTGAATTTATTCTGAAAAACTTCCGACTTATATTCGGAAGGGTTTAAAGTGAAAATTGACTGGCCCAAAAGCAAATTTTGCGCCTGCTGAAAATTAATGGGGGTTCCAAGCCATTCGCCTAACAAGCCAAAATCGCCTTCAAAATAAGTGCCGCCAACGGTTTCGTAATAACTTACGCTAGTAGGGGTAATTAGGGCTTTGGCAACGGTAATTCCCAAAATCGAGGCTTTTATCCAGATGTTTTTATCCTTTTCCATCCGAAGGCTTACAGTAATGCTCTGTAATTTGTCTTCGGTTTCGTAAACCAATTGCACGCGGCCCGCCAAAGTTTCAAAGTTTGGAAGGGCAGCCTTATGTGCCGAAATTACTTCTTTGGCCGAAGCACTTTCAACATTGGTGATGTTTTTTGCCCCACCGCAGGATGCAAGAACCAATAAAAATAATAGATAAAGGGCTTTTAGTTTCATAGATTTAATTCTGCAGTTTTATTGCTGTTGCTTTATCTGAATACATTTTGGCTTTTTGCGCATTTCCTTTTGTGCTATAGGCAAATGCAAGCTGTTCGTAGAAATCGCGCTCCATTTTTGGATCTTCCAGCACAAAATCCAGTCCACTCTCCAAACTTTCAATGGCGGCATCGGTTTTTTTAAGTCCATTGTTTGCCACGCCATTCAATAAATATAAAAGAGCCTGGGCAGGAAAAATTTCCAGACCGTCAGAACTCAATTTTGCGGCTGCTTCATATTTTTTAAAATCTATTTGAAACAGCAGTGTATTTTTTAAAAGGTTATAATTATCTGAATCTTGCGCTATTCCTTTTTCATAGGCAAAAAGGGCGTCTTCCTTTCTATTTTTTGCAGCGTAATAATCGCCAAGCTTTTCATAAACCCTTCCATTTTCAATGGAGAAGTCGTTTACAATTTCAGTTAATTGTGATTCAAAAGAAGGGTTTTCATCTACAAATTGAATAAAATCTCCCAACACTTTATATTTGGTTTCTTTATCTATGTCACTGGAACCAAATACAATTTTCATTGAATTAATTGCTTCCGAAGCATTACCTGCATCCAAATAAAATTTATAGAGCGCCAGATGCACCAATTGCGATTTCGGATTGCTTTTTAGAAGGTTTTTAGCCGCTTCAAAGGCTTTTTCCTTATTGCCCTGTTCGCTATAAAGAAAGATGAGGTTTAAATATTCCTTCTCGTTTTTTGGGTTGCTGTCTATCTTCTCTTCCAAATTTTCGATTGCGCCTTCGGTATTGCCGGTGGCTCGATAGATTTGGGCACGTAAAGCATTTCTAATATCACTTTCGCCCCACGAATCATCCAGCTCATCCAATTGCTCCAAAGCTTTATCATATTGCCGTGTTAGCGTGTAAAGATTAGCCAGATCTTCTTTGTAATCTTCATCAAAAACAATAAGCCGTTGTACTAGTGGAATAGATTTTTCGTAATCCCGCTGCTGGTGGTACAACTCATAAAACTGCTCTAAAACATCTAGCCTATCGCCTTGGCTTTGCAATACTTTGTTGAAATTGGCCTCGGCTTCTACATAATGTTTTAGGTAGGTGTGGTTTTTGCCCATTTCAAAATAAACTACCGCTTTATTTTCTTCACTTTTTGCGGCTTTTTCAGCTTTATTCAAAGCGGTTAATGCCAATTCATAATTCTCGATTCCTTTTTGCTTTAAGGCCTCAAAAAAGTTTTCCTGAAAAGCATCGGTAACATCGCCCAGCTCATCCATTGGATTGCGGATGGAATCGGATTTTATTTCCTGCGCAGAAAATTGCTGCGGAAGAATTATTCCGAAGAGAAATAGGGCGATATGTATTAGTTTTAGTTTCAAATCATGAGATTCCTGCCTTCGCAGGAATTTTATTTCAATTCAGAATAATCGCCAATGCTTACATTGGTAAATTTGCCATCAAAAGTAGCGTAATTGCCAATCATAGCATTGTCCAAATCTGCATTCCTAATTGTGGAATGTGTTTGTATAATACTATTTTTTACTGTGCTTTCTTCAATTACAGTGCCTTCACCTATAGAGGCGAAAGGCCCAATAGTACTATTTCTTAAAGTTACATTTTTACCTATAAAGCAAGGCGCAATAATTTTTGAGTTTTCATTACAGATATTTTCAGAGATAAGTGGATTGTTTGCTTCAGCAAGGAAACCCAACATTCTTTGATTGGTCTCAACAGTAACTTCTTTGTTGCCACAATCCATCCACTCATTAACCGTTCCGGTCTTAAAAATTTTCCCGGCGGCCATCATTCGTTTTATGCCGTCGTTAATTTGGTATTCACCTCCGTTTATAATATTGTTATCCAATACGTATTGCAATTCATTTTTAAGTTGGGCAACATCTTTAAAATAGTAAATACCTATAACGGCTTGGTCGCTAACATATTCTTCCGGTTTTTCAACCAATTCAATTATTTCGTTCTTTTCGTTTAGGTTAACTACCCCATATGCTTCGGGATTTGCAACTTTTTTGGTCCAGATAACCGCGTCTGCGTCTTTATCCAAATCGAAATCGGCGCGAATTAATGTATCTGCATATGCAATTACAGCTGGCCCCGAAAGGGAATCTTTGGCGCACATAATTGCATGGCCCGTCCCTTTTGGATCCAATTGACGGTATATAGTAGCTTTAGCGCCAAGATTTTCGGCCAAGGCTTCAAGTTCTTTTATTACATCATCTCCAAAAAAAGCTGGATCACCTAGAATGAATGCAATTTCGTCTATTTTTTCATTTAAAACAGCGGCAATATCCTCAACCAAACGATGAACAATTGGTTTTCCTGCAACGGGAATTAATGGCTTTGGAACTGTAAGTGTATGTGGGCGAAGACGGCTTCCGCGGCCTGCCATTGGGACTATTATTTTCATATGTATGCCCGCGAAGGCGGGATTCTTTTAAATTCGATTATTTATTTTGGAGGGCACGCAATGAATCGCGCCCCTATTATTATTTTGTTCCGGTTGAGCCAAAACCACCTTCGCCACGGGAGGTTTCAGATAATTCTTCAACTTCATTCCAAAGCGCGCGTTCGTGTTTTGCGATAACCAATTGGGCTATACGCTCGCCGTGGTTAATGGTGAAATCTTCATTTGAAAGGTTCACCAAAATCACCCCTATTTCACCTCGGTAATCGGCATCTATTGTGCCCGGGGAATTTAGAACGGTAATTCCATTTTTTGCCGCCAAACCGCTACGAGGGCGCACTTGTGCCTCATACCCAATGGGTAATTCTATAAAAAGCCCCGTTTTTACAATGGCGCGCTGCAATGGTTTTAATGTTAAAGGCGCATCAACGTTTGCACGCAAATCCATTCCTGCAGACGCAATTGTTTCGTACGAAGGTAATGGGTGGTTTGATTTGTTGATTATTTTCACACCCACGAAGGTGGGTGTCTCTTCATTTTTATTCATATTTCAATTTATAATTCGTCTTCGAAAGCACTTCGGCAGCGCTCAGCGAGACATTTCAAATTATTTTCTAATTATTTTTAAAAATTCATTCTTTTCAGAATAAAACATAATAGCGGCAAATAGCAATAACAACGCTGTTCCTATCCAAATATTTCCGTTGAATAAATAAAACGAAATTGCGGAAAAGCCAATGGCCAACAACAAAAAAGCCCCGATTTTTCTAATATCGTATGGCACATTATAATATTTACGCCCGTAAAGGTACGAAAGCACCATCATACTGCCATAGGCGGCGAGGGTAGCGATTGCCGAGCCCATATAGCCTATTATGGGGATTAAAACATAGTTTAACACAAGGGTTACCCCTGCGGCAAAGACTGAAATGTACGCGCCGTATTTTGTGCGGTCTGTTACCTTGTACCAAACGGAAAGGTTGTGGTAAATCCCTAAAAATAGGTTGGCCAAAAGTATGAGCGGTACAATCTTTAGCGCTTCCCAGTACTGACTATTTGGAATTAAAATTCGTTTAAAAATATCAATATAAACTACGACCCCCAGCAGGATCAAACAACCAAATAGCGTGAAATATTTAGTAATGGTAGCATAAGTAGTCTTTGCGTTACTTTCTTTTGAATGGTTAAAAAAGAAAGGCTCAATGCCCAGTCGGAAAGCCATTACAAACAGCGTCATAAACATTCCGAGCTTATAGCAGGCGGAATAAAGCCCTACCTGGACTTCGGCAATATTTTCTGGGAGTAAATATTTTAGAAGAATACGGTCGAAAGCTTCATTAATACTAAAGGCAATCCCGGCAAAAAGAACTGGCAGTGCGTACTTCATCATCTGTTTCCAAATTGGTCTGCTGAAACCGAAACCTATTTTCACATAAAGAGGAAGTAATAAAAGAAGAGTAACCCCACTAGCAATTAAGTTTGCAATAAAAACATAAGCTACCTTGTTTTCAGGAAACCAAAGTGAATTCCAGTAATTGCTGGTTGCAGCCAATTTTGGAAGTGCCAATAGAAAAAAAAGATTAAACGCAAGATTTATTACTACGTTGAAGATTTTAATGGCGGCATAACGTGTGGGTTTTTCGTTTACCCGAAACCAAGCAAAAGGCAACACTACAAGTGCATCCAGCGCCAATATCAATAGGCCATAGGTAACATACTCCGGTTTAAAATCTAAAATTGCCGCCAGACTATTTCTGAAGAGTAACGTAATCCCTAAAATTAATAAGGTTGAAACGGTGAGCGATGTAAGGGTAGTAGATTGTACTATTTTTTGTTGGGAAGCATCCTTCGTAATAAACCTAAAAAACGCCGTTTCCATTCCGTAACTCAGGACCACATTCCCAAGAATAAGAAATGCCATAACCGTAGAATATATGCCGTATTCCTCTGGCAATAGTACTTTTACGTAAAGAGGGACCAGAATTACTGTGAGCAGCCGCGGTAATACGGTTGCAAGGCCGTAAATAAAAGTTTGTTTAAAAAGTTTTTTAAATACGCTCAACTATGTCAGTTTTAATAGACGCTGGGTTTTATACCTACAGACCGCACAAAAGTATTGAAAATAATAGTTTTGCAGGTGCATTTTTCAGGCTCTTATTTAAAGGAAAAGATTGGAAATTTCTTCAGTAATCTTAGTAGGCCTAAAGGTTTTGGCGTCTAAAAAACACCAAAGTGTCTGTGCTTCTACAATGGTCTTGCCATCTGAAGGGCGAATAATTTTATAATGCCGTTCACTTTTAACGCCTTCGTAACTTTCAATCCAAGTTTGGGTTTCAAGTTCTTCCCCTAAAAAGGAAGGGTTTTTATAGGAAATAAAATGGTTTAACACCACCCAAACATTTTGTGCGCGTTGTTCTTCCGTAGTTCGTGAAATCCAATGTGCTTCGGCAGTTTCAAGACACCATTGTAAATAAATTACATTATTTACGTGGTTTAAGCCGTCAATAGCTGATGCCGGTACAGTGAAACGGTGTTTGTAGAGAGCAGATTTCAAAACCCTAAAATCATTTTAGCGATTAAAAAATAGGTTAGTATCCCGAATATATCGTTGCTGGTTGTAATAAATGGACCAGTTGCTACGGCAGGGTCAATGCCCCTTTTATCTAAAAGAATAGGAACAAAGGTGCCAATTAATGCCGCCAAAATAATTACCGAAATAATGGCAATACCAATACTGATAGACTCTAAATAAGTAGTAAAAAACAGAAAATGGCTAATAACCAAAACCACCAAGGCAATGGCAATTCCGTTAACTAGAGCTAAGGCAGATTCTTTGAGTAGGCGGGCAAATAGGTTACCTTTTAAGGAGTCATTCGCCAAACCCTGCACCACAATCGCACTACTTTGAACCCCTACATTTCCTGCCGTTGCCTGAATAAGAGGTACAAAAATTATGATTTTCGGGAAGGTAGACATCATATCTTGAAAACCGGTGATAATGCTTGCAGCGCCCAATCCGCCAAGCATCCCAATCATTAGCCAAGGTAATCGGGCACGGGTTTGCTTAAAAAGTCCGTCATCGGCCTCAACGTCCTGGCTAATACCCGCAGCCATTTGGTAATCTTTTTCGGCTTCTTCCTTTATAAAATCTACAATGTCGTCAATAGTAATTCTTCCTACCAAGATGCCGTTTTCATCAACAACCGGAATAGCTTCCAAATCGTATTTCTGCATGATTCGTGCTACTTCTTCCGCTTCGGTGTTTACGTTTACATAATCTACCTTGGGAATGTATATTTCGCTAATATGTGCGCGTCCGGGGGCAGTAAGTAAATCTTTTAGCGAGAGTCTGCCTTTCAGTTTTCCGTGTTTATCTGTTACATAGATTGAGTGAACACGGGTAACGTTTTCTGCCTGCCGGCGCATTTCGCGCACGCAACCGGCTACGGTCCAACTTTCTTTTACCCGCACAAGTTCTTTCGCCATTAAACCCCCTGCGGTGTCTTCATCATAACGGAGCAGGTCTACAATATCTGCCGCGTGCTCTTCATCTTCAATATGGCCTATTACTTGCCTTTGAACATCGTCATCCAATTCTGCAATAATATCTGCAGCATCATCGGTGTCCATTTCATCAAGCTCGTCCGCAATTTCAGAAGGCGTAAGGTTGTCTAAAATACGCTCGCGGAAATCGTCATCCAGTTCAATCAGGATTTCACTGGTAACCTCACTGTCCAATAATTTTACAATGTAGGTAGCCTCATCCGTATTGAGTTCCTGCAACAATTCGGCAATATCGGCAAAGTGGAATTCTGCCAATAGCGTTTCCAGCGCATCTCCATCATTGTTGGCTATGAGCTGTTCAACCTGCTCGATAAATTCATCAGTCAGTTGAAATTGCATCGTTTTCTAGTTTTTTGGTAAGGGCTATAAATTGCGAAACGGAAAGCTGTTCCGGGCGTTGGCCAAAGATAGTATCTTCTTTTATCTTATCGGAAAGATTAAAGGATTTTAAGCTATTGCGAAGTGTTTTTCTACGCTGCTGAAAAGCCGTTTTTACAACCTTATATAGCATTTTTTCGTCGCAGTCAATAGTGATATTTTCCTTGCGCTTCAATCGAAGTACTCCACTATCTACTTTTGGAGGCGGATTAAAAACGGAAGGCGGCACGGTAAAGAGATATTCTGCATCGTAAAAAGCCTGTGCCAATACCGAAAGTATGCCATAAGCTTTACTGCCTTCTTTTTCGCAAATGCGCTCTGCAACCTCTTTTTGGAACATTCCGGTGAACTCCGGAATTTGCTCCTTCCATTCCAACATCTTAAAAACTATTTGGGTTGAAATATTGTAGGGAAAATTGCCCGTTATGCCGAATTGTTCGTTACCAAAAAGTTTCGCCAAATCGTATTTTAAAAAATCTGCTTCAACTATTTTAAGATTTTTCTGCGGGTAATTTTCATTTAAGTACGCAATAGAATCCCTATCTAGATCCATTGCAATTACCTCCACATTTTTTTCAATTAAATATTTAGTAAGCACTCCCATTCCGGGGCCAATTTCCAGCACATTTTTATAGCCTTCAAGTTGCAGCGTATCGCCAATTTGTTTGGCAATAACTTCATCTTTCAAAAAATGTTGGCCAAGGTGTTTTTTGGCGCGAACTGTATTTTGGTCCGAATTTTCTTTGGGTCTATTTGGAGAATTTTTTTTCATCTAGAATTGTGCAATCTTTTTTAACCGCAAAGTACGGGGCGCTGTTTAGCTAGTTTTGAAATGGTCGTTGTGGGCTTCGCCAATAACTTCCAATTCGGTGCGGAAGGCTACAAATTTTCCTTCAAATGGCTTGCTTTGGGCACGCATTTCTTGGGCATCTTCTGCAATATATTTTTGAAGGGTTGCTTTACTGTCTGTAAAATATTGGACAGAATAGGTAATTCCGCCCATTTCTTCTTCCATCATAACTCGCGTCATTAAAGCCTTGCTGAATTTTCCAGTGGCGAGCATAGCCGGTATATGCTCGTTCTTCATCCATTGTAGCCAATTGGCCTGGATGGTTTCTTCTATATTAACGGTAACGTTGTAGATATACATGATTTAAATTTTAAATAGCAAATTCTAAAAAGTGCCAGTTTTATCTATTTGGGAATTTAAGGTTTTTGGTGTTCAGGATTTCTTAATTAATAGCATCGCCGCGCAAAGAACGGTACTTTTTCCGGGCTTCCACAAAATAAATACTATCGGCAAAATTGAAAATGATAGCTTCATATTGCGCTTTTGCCTTTTCGGGATGTGCCAATTTTTCTTCGTATATATGGGCAAGGCGAAAATGGGCATCGTCTGCCAAAATATCGTCATTATAAAATTCAATGATCTTTAAATAATTAGCTTCCGCTTTGGCGTACTGTTGAAGCTTTTCGTAAATCTCCCCTTGTTTTAATAGGGCTTCGTCCTCAATTTTTTCGCCTTTGTGGTTGGTCAAAATATCGTCTAGGGCATTGATGGCCTCTGTATTTCTGTCTTGAAACGCCAACAAATCTGCCCGTGCGTATTTTTTAAGTGCAGTTTGGGTAGAATCTTCCAATGAATTATCGCGAATTAATAAGCTAAGTTGCATTGCATCATTGGCAATTAACTGCGAAGTTGATTTTTTAAGCACGTCAAGCTGTACCTGCGCCCATTCAAAATCGCCTTTAAAATAGCTGGTTCGGGCCACCTTAAAACGAGCATCCTGCGCCAGTACATCGCTCTGTACTTTTTTCTGGATCTGCGAATAATAAATTAAGGCTTCATTAAATTTTTCATCAAAAACCAGAATATCGGCAAGTTCCATTTTAACCCGCGCTTCCTGATAGGCTGTTAAATCCTGCTTGGCCAGCGACTTTAAGTTGTCAATGGCAATTTCCTTTTTATTGCTTTGGATGGCCAAAAAATGGTTATAATCTATCTGCAGCAAATAAGTGTCGCGATTGCGGCCAAATTCCTCAAAAAGCTTTTCGAACTTTTTTTCTACTTCTGGATAATCTTTTGGTGAAGCTGTCTTTACCTCCATTTTCATAAGAATCTGATTTCCCTGTAATTTGTTTTGGGGAGTGAAGGAGTTTTCTATAATATAATTTACAATTTCCCTACCTGTTTCATAATCTTCATCTGCTATTGTAATATACGCCAGTTCGGTTATGCCGCTAAGGTCGTCGCCAATGCGTCTATAAATTGCCTTCTCCTGTACAAAGGCTTTTTTGTATTCTTTTTGCTGAATAAATAACCAGCTCAATAATTGATTATATAAAATATCCGGATTTTGTTGGGAACGGGATAAGAGTGTTTTTTTCAGCAATAGGTTTGCTTCGTTGTTGGGATCTTCAGTAGTGTATAGGCTGAAATAGCGCTGGGCATTTCCTTTAAAGGCGTTATTTTTTTCCACAAGCCCAAGATAGCTGTCGAACATTTTTTCCAATTTGCCCTGTTCCCCATAAATCTGCGCCAATTGCATGTTAAAATCAAGTTTTTCGCTTAATGCCATCGCTTTTTCATACGCCAATACGGCTTCGTCAAGCAGACTGTATTTTTCAAAGGCATTACCAATGCTATAGGAATAATTTGGATTTTCCTCTATGGCAGCCAACGCTTTGTTGTAATTTAAAGTGGCAAGCTCAGTTTTGTTTTGAAGGGAATAGTTATACCCTAATTCAATATAAAGCTGCGGAAAATTTTTGCCGGTTCCCAGTTTGCCCATAATAAGACGTTCGGCCTCTGTGAAGTTTTCCAATTGCTGATTGCTCTGTACGGCGCCCAGAAAATAATCTAGTCTATAAGGACTTTCCTTTTGAAGCTTTTCATAAATACGCAATGCCTTTTCATATTGGCCCTGCTCAAAGTAGTTTTTAGCCAAGGCATCGCTTTGGGAAAAGCTTGCTGTACCAATAAAAAGGGTTAAAATGAATAGAATATTGCGCATGCCGTAAATATAAGCAAATGACGTGATAGCTATGGGATTCTTGAAAATTTTAAGAAAGAAATGGCAGTGGTATTTACTTTTCGGAGGCCACTTTTTCTAATTGGGTGTACCAATTTTCGCCAAATTTTCTGATGAGCGCCGTTTTTATGAATTTATAAACGGGTACCTGCAATTCTTTCCCCAAGGTACAGGCATCGTCGCAAATGGGCCAACGATGATAATTTACGGCGGCAAACTCGCTATATTCCTGTACGCGCACCGGGTACAGATGGCAGGAAACAGGCTTTATAAAATCTATAGCGCCCGCATTATAGGCATCTTCAATACCGCAACTGGCAATGCCCCTATCGGTAAAAGTTACGTAAGCACACTCTTTTCCGTCAACCAAAGGAGTTTCCAGCTCGTCCAGTTCGGTTTGGATGTGGGTACCTTGTTGTTCAATGGCCGCAATTCCTTCCGGCCGTAGAAATGGTTTTACTTTTGGATAGATGTCCTTTAATATTGAAATTTCTTCCTTAGTTACCGGTGCGCCGGCTTCGCCTTCAATACAACAGGCGCCTTTGCAGGCATGAAGATTGCACACAAAATCCTTTTCAATTATATCTTCAGAAACTATTGTCTTACCCAGTTGAAACATGCGGCAAAGATATATTCTTTCAACTTTCTGCATAGCAGAATTTGTACTTTTATTAACGCCCGTTTTGTCTAGAACAACCAAATAATATTCCTAATTTTGCAAACTCAAAAAAAAGGTATGACATTAAATTTCAAAGAAATAGCCACCGCAACAATGGTGCTCTTTGCTGTAATCGATATTGTTGGGAATATTCCAATTATTATTGGCCTACGCGAAAAAACCGGCCATATTAATTCTGGTAAGGCTTCTATAATTGCAGCCGTGGTAATGGTTGTTTTCCTTTTTATAGGGGAAAGTATTTTAAACCTAATTGGCATAAATGTGAATGAATTTGCGGTGGCGGGTTCATTGATACTCTTTTTTATTGCTTTGGAAATGATTCTTGGC
>CAXBDO010000030.1:0-13679 GCA_963974165.1 uncultured Aequorivita sp. | reverse complement strand
TGGGTATTTGCCCGAGGAACGCGGCCTTTATAAATCTATGAAAGTGGGCGAACAGGTTTTGTACCTAGCGCAGCTTAAGGGCCTATCTAAACACGAAGCAAAAAAAAGACTTAAATACTGGTTTGAACGTTTGGATATTGGAGATTGGTGGGACAAAAAAATCCAGGAGCTTTCAAAAGGGATGGCGCAAAAAATCCAATTTGTGGTTACCGTGCTGCACAATCCTAAATTATTAATTTTTGATGAACCCTTTCGTGGCTTCGACCCTATAAACGCCAATCTTATTAAGGACGAAATTTTAAAGCTTCGCGATGATGGCGCAACCGTAATTTTCTCTACCCATAGAATGGAATCTGTAGAAGAAATGTGCGACCATATAGCCCTAATCCACAAATCGAATAAAATTTTGGACGGCAAGCTTATAGATATAAAACGCCAATATAGAAACAATACTTTTCAAATTGGGTTGATTACACCCAACCACGCAGCTACATCTGCCGAATTAAAAGATAAGTTTGATATATATCCTGCGGCCTTCAATAGCATAAACGATGAGTTGCAGTACAAAGTAAAATTGCCCGACTCCATTTCAACAAATGATTTTGTAAGCTATTTAACCTCGCTTGGCCAACTAACGCATTTCGTAGAAGTGGTGCCATCGGTAAGCGATATTTTTATTGAAACCATTAAAAAAAACTAACCAACAATGAACCATCTTCCTCTAATAATTAAAAGGGAATACCTTACTAAAGTTCGCAACAAGTCCTTTATTGTAATGACCTTTTTAAGCCCTCTTATTTTTGTGGGTATTTTTGCCTTGGTAGCTTATTTGTCCAGTTTAAATAATGATACGGTTCGCAGAATTTCAGTTTTGGACGAAAGTGGCTTTTTTTCTGCAGATTTCAATACAACGCCACATTTGCGCTATACAATGCTGAATAACGTTGATTTGGAAGATGCTAAAAAAGAAGCAGAGAGCGGGGAAATATACGGGCTTTTATATATTCCAAGGACCCAAAATCTGGAGCAACTTTCAGAACAAATTACTTTCTATTCTGAAGATTCGCCATCCCTTTCCTTAATGACAGACATTAACAATTTGCTTGAAGACAAGGTAAATACCCTAAAACTTAAGGAAGCCGGAATAGATTCAGAAACCATTAAAAGCTTGCATATAAACATCAGGGCTAATCAGGAAACTTTTCAAGGAAAGGAAACCTCTAAACTGGGCTCAGGTTTAAAGTTGATTTTTGGTGGGGCTGCAGGATATCTACTTTTTATGTTTATCATTATTTACGGAAATATGATAATGCGAAGCGTAATTGAAGAAAAAACGAGTCGCGTAATAGAAGTTATAATTTCCTCTGTAAAACCGCGAACCTTGCTTTTGGGAAAAATCTTCGGCACCACCTTGGCCGGTATCACACAATTTGTTGTGTGGGTTATTTTAATTCTGGTACTAATGACGGTTGTAACTTCCGTTTTTGGAATAGACGCAGCGGCCGGATCGCCTTCACAGCAAGTTTTGGAGAATAATGTAAACGGTGGCACCCAACAAATTTTACAGGATGTAATGATTGAAATCAACAATCTGCCGGTTACAAACCTTATAGTAATGTTTATCCTCTTTTTTATTGGCGGCTATTTATTATATGCCTCATTATACGCCTCTGTTGGTGCCGCCGTAGATAGTGAGACTGATACGCAGCAATTTATGATGCCCATTTTAATGCCTTTAGTCTTGGCAGTTTATGTGGGGTTTTTCACCGTTATAGATAACCCTCACGGTGCAGTATCGCAAGTTTTCTCATATATTCCTTTTACCTCGCCAGTTGTTATGCTAATGCGTATTCCATTTGGGGTGCCGCTTTGGCAGCAAATAATTTCTGTACTCATCCTGTTCGCAACCTTTATTGCTATGGTTTGGTTTGCGGCCAAAATTTACCGCGTTGGTATTTTAATGTACGGCAAAAAGCCAACTTATAAAGAAATTTTTAAGTGGCTTAAATATTAAAAAACACTCCTAATCTTGCTATGAGGTTGGAGGCATTTTTATTAACTCAAAAAAAAAAGATATGAAAAGAAAGATTTTTTTAATGGTACCGCTATTGCTGTTAGCTGTGGGTATGGTTGCCCAAACAACAGATTTGGCCAGAGTTGAATATTTAAATTTGTCATTCTCTAAGTCCGAGAATTCCATTAACCGCTACCGTGCCTTAGTGCAGGCACCTATTCCTGTAAATAAGGAGAAGAAAAGTTTTTTTGCAATTGGCCTTGAATACCGTTATGTAGATATCAATATAGAAGATAGCGAAGATCTTTCAGCATTTATGGGGTCAATTCCGCCAAGTGAAAATATCCAGAACAATCTTGTTAGCTCTGTACAGCAAATGGATGCCTATGTTGGTTATACTTGGATGTTTAATGAAGATTGGCGTCTTGGAGCCAAGATGGGCGTTAAGATCCAGAGCGATTTTGCCGATGGCTTGATGGGCGACGATCTTATCTATGAAGGTGCCGTGTATGCCATTTTAGATAAAAAAGATAATCATGCTGAAGGTGAAAAACCACATCGTTTTATTGCCGGACTAACTTATTCTACAACTCCAGGAAGATGGTATCCGCTTCCACTTTTAAATTACTATAAAGAGTTTCACCCAAATTGGACATATACTCTTGGCGTTCCAAAAACAAATGTTCGCCATTATTTAAATGATAACCATAAAGATGCCCTGCAGCTATTTGCAACTTTAGATAATGTGTATTCCAATATCCAGCAAAACTTTAAACCTGCTATACCTTTGGAGGAAGAGGGCAATATTGCCGAAAGCATACAGCTAACTATTGGATTGGTAGGCTTGGGCTACGAGCATTTTTTTACAGATCATTTGCTTTTCTACGGTTATGCGGCGCATTCCGTTTATAACGATTTTAGACTGGAAGATGGCGAAGGAAAGAAAGTTTACAAAATAAATACAGAAAATTCTCCCTATTTTAGGGCTGGATTGAAATTCAAATATTAATGGCGAGAATACTTATAATAGAAGACGAAGCAGCAATTAGAAGGGTTTTAGTGAAAATCCTTTCCGAAGAAAACCAAGGCTATGAAGTTTTTGAGGCCGAAGACGGGCTAGTAGGAATGGAAATCATTGCCAAAGAAGATTTTGATTTGGTGCTTTGCGATATTAAAATGCCAAAAATGGACGGTGTTGAGGTTTTGGAGACCGTCAAAAAAATAAAACCGGAAATACCAATGGTCATGATTTCGGGCCATGGCGATCTTGAAACAGCAGTAAATACAATGAAACTGGGCGCTTTCGATTATATTTCGAAACCGCCAGATTTAAACCGTTTGCTCAATACCGTACGCCACGCCCTGGACCGTAAGGAATTGGTTGTTGAAAATACACGCTTAAAGAAAAAAGTATCCAAAAATTATGAAATGATAGGCGAATCTGCCTCTATTTTTCAAATTAAGGATATGATAGAAAAAGTGGCGCCAACGGAAGCGCGGGTGTTAATTACTGGCCCTAACGGTACTGGGAAGGAATTGGTGGCACACTGGATACACCAAAAAAGTGAACGCAGCAGCGGCCCAATGATAGAGGTTAACTGCGCCGCAATCCCCAGCGAATTAATTGAAAGCCAACTTTTCGGACACGTAAAGGGCGCCTTTACTTCGGCTAATAAAGATAGAGCCGGTAAATTTGAAGCTGCCAATGGCGGCACCATTTTTCTGGATGAAGTAGGCGATATGAGCCTATCGGCCCAAGCAAAAGTACTGCGCGCCCTTCAGGAAAATAAGGTGCAGCGTGTTGGTAGCGATAGAGATATAAAAGTAGATGTGCGCGTAGTAACGGCTACAAATAAAGATTTAAAAAAGGAAATAGCAGATGGCAACTTCCGCGAAGATCTTTATCACAGATTGGCCGTAATCCTTATAAAAGTGCCATCCTTAAACGATAGACGTGACGATATTCCATTACTGGTTGATTATTTTTCTGAAAAAATATCAACCGAACATGGCACAGCGAAAAAGAAATTTACTTCCAAAGCCATCAAACTTTTACAAGAATACGATTGGACGGGGAATATCCGCGAGCTTCGCAATGTGGTAGAACGATTAATAATTCTTGGAGGAAAGGAAATTAGCGAGGAAGATGTAAAGCTTTTTGCTAGTAAATGAGGTTAGGTAGTTTAAGAGTTTAGAGGGTTTAAGAGTTTAGCATTTCTCTTTGCTTTCAATAGACAGTTAAAGTTTATATAGCATCCATAGTCACCAAAATCAACAATAAAATGAAAGATGTAAAGATTGAAGATTTTAAAGTTACAGCGCCAATTAAGTTAGACGGTTCTTTTAATGATTGGGATTTGGATGCGTCAGAATCTGATTTAAAGTCCCAATTAAAAAAGACCAGAAAAAAACTCGGCGAACTTCAGGACACCCTTTATGCCCACGGAAAATATGGCGTATTGATTTGCCTTCAGGGTATGGATACCGCAGGTAAGGATAGTTTAATTAGGGAAGTTTTTAAAGATTTTAACGCGCGTGGGGTAGTGGTGCACAGTTTTAAAACGCCGACTTCCTTAGAAAAAAGACACGATTATTTATGGCGCCATTATATTGCCCTTCCCGAACGTGGAAAATTTGGGGTCTTCAATAGAACCCACTATGAAAATGTATTGGTAACAAGAGTGCACCCCGAATATATTCTTGGCGAAAACCTTCCGGGGGTAAATAGCTTGGAAGATATAGATGCAAACTTTTGGGAGCAACGGTTTCAGCAAATCAATGATTTTGAAAAAACAATTCAACAAAATGGAACCATCATCTTTAAATTCTTTTTGAATATTTCCAAGGAAGAACAAAAAGACCGCCTTTTGCGAAGGCTAAACAAACCAGATAAAAACTGGAAATTTTCCCCTGGCGATCTAGATGAAAGAGCTTTGTGGGAAGAGTACCGAAAATATTATGAAGACGCCATTAATCGCACTTCCAAACCAAATGTGCCTTGGTATATAATTCCTTCAGACAACAAAGAAACAGCTAGGGTAATTGTGGCCGAAATTATGCTGCAGGAGCTTAAAAAATACAAAGACATCCAAGAACCCGAAATGGATGACGATTTAAAAGCTAAGGTATCTGAATACCGGGAACGCCTTAAAAATGATTAATAGTATCTTCGTCTTATTACAAATTTGCGGCTGTTTAAGCGTAGTCGCGAATAAAATTTTTTAAAATTCTATCAATGAAAATCTTTTCAGTATCCACACTACTTTGCTTTTTATTTATTTCATCGGCAAGCTTTTCGCAAACTGCTGTACAGGATTCTATAATGTTGAAAAAACTTTATACCGAAGCCCTCACAGATGGCAAAGCGTATGATTGGTTAGATCATCTCTCCAATGAAATAGGGGCAAGGCTATCGGGGTCTTTTGAGGCCGAAAGTGCCATAAAATATACCGAAGCAGAATTGAAACAACTCGGCTTGGACAAAGTGTGGCTTCAACCCGTAATGGTGCCTAAATGGACGCGTGGCTTTAAGGAATATGCATATATAGAATCGCCCTCTGGAGAAAAAACCATTACCAACATTTTGGCGTTGGGAGGTTCGGTGCCTACACCAAACTTGGGTATTAAGGCACAAGTAATAGAAGTCCAAAATTTTGAGGAACTTGAAAAATTGGGCAAGGAAAAAATTGAGGGCAAAATAGTATTTTTTAACCGACCCATGCAGCCAGATTTAATCCACACGGGCCATGCCTATGGTGGCGCGGCAGACCAGCGTTATGCGGGAGCGGCACAGGCAGCCAAATATGGGGCAATTGGGGTCTTGGTGCGTTCACTTTCATTGAAAAATGACGACGCGCCGCATACCGGCGCTATGAGTTATGGCGATACCCCTGCGGCTAAACAAATACCCGCGGCAGCCATTAGCACAAAAGGCGCAGATTACCTTAGTGGCTTATTGAAACTGGAACCCGCACTTCTATTCTATTTTAAGCAAAATTGCAAAACTTGGGACGATGTGCCCTCATTCAACGTGATTGGGGAAATTACGGGCAGTATTTACCCCGATAAAATAATGGTCGTTGGCGGACATTTAGACAGTTGGGATGTGGGCGATGGCTCTCACGACGACGGGGCCGGCGTTGTACAAAGTATGGAGGTGCTTAGGTTGTTCAAAAAATTAAACTACAAACCAAAACACACTATACGTGTAGTTTTGTTTATGAATGAAGAAAATGGCCTACGTGGAGGTTTAAAATATGCTGAAGAAGCAAAACGGAAAAATGAAAACCACATTTTTGCCTTGGAAAGTGATAGTGGCGGATTTACACCACGCGGATTCTCTCTTGAAACAGATGCTGAAAACTTAGCACATATTCGCTCTTGGGCGCCACTCTTTGAGCCCTATTTTATCCATCTATTTGCAACGGGGCATAGCGGCGCCGATATTAGGCCTCTTAAAGGAAATATTAAAGTTCTTGCAGGCTTGCAGCCAGATTCGCAACGCTATTTTGACATTCACCACACAGAGAACGATACATTCGATAAAATAAACAAACGCGAACTGGAACTTGGAGCTGCTTCTATGGCAAGTTTACTGTATTTAATGGACACTTACGGCGCTAAATAAGTGGTCAGAATTCAGTGGGCAGTGTTCAGTGGCAGTGGGCAGTTGTACCATTTCTTCTGAAAATAATTACCACCATACCACAAAAAAACGTTCCGTATTTCGGGACGTTTTTTTGTAGACTAAGGGCGACTTTTTAGCTTGCAGCTGTATTTCAATTGCCTCTTTAGCTTCAGAAAAAGTTAGCCAAGTTTCAATGGCTTCCATTGGTAAAAGCCATTCTTTTTTAGTGGGAAGACCGTATAAGGCGTCTTCATTTTCTTCAATGAAATCCGTCACTTTTATCCAATACCCAACTATACAATTTATATAATTCTGTGGAAGAAATTGTGTTTCCATTACCTTCGGAAGGAATAAAAATGCTTTTAGGCACAATTGCTGCGAAGTGGGCATTTCAACATCCAAAGCTTTTAGTTTTTGGATTGTTGCTGTCTTCTGAAGTAAAGGAAATTGCTTTAACCTTACCTTTTCCAATTTATCGAAAAGACTGTCTTTTCGATTTGGGCCTATCCATTTTTCCTCAAAAGTAGTTCCCGCATTTTCATCGTATAAATAAAATTTACAGGCCAGCTCAATATGGATAACCTGTTCGTTTTTTAGATTTTTAACTATAAAATCCAGTTCGCCCAATGTTTCCTTTTCTCCATTTATTTGAAGGTTTGCAGCAAGCAATTTATAATTGATGGATTGCTTCAAATATGCCTCGAAACAGGCTTCGGCCTGCATCCCGAGAACTAAGTTTTCTGGAAAAACGAAGTTATTTTTAACAATAACTTCGTTCAAAAAATTAAAATTTTCAAAGGAATATTTTTCCGAATGTATTTTTAAATCGGGGGCTTTTATAAAGGAATTCAGTATGTCTAAATCTTGTGATTTCAAAAGATGAAAAAGACTTTAGTTTTGGGTTGATTTGAACGTCCAAGCTATAAATCTACTTTGCTTATTTCCCTGTTCCATTTCAACTATTCTCACTTCCGCAGGTTTGGTCTTATTTATGGCGCGTTTAATATTTTTAAGGTTTTCTTTCTGCGAAACTATGGCCGTAAACCAAAGTACCTGTTCTTTAAATTGAACGCTTTCTTCGGCCATTTTTTTAATAAACGCTTCTTCGCCACCTTTGTACCACAACTCGTTGCTGAGGCCACCAAAATTCTTAGTGTTTTCCTCGTTCAATTCCAAGTTTTTAAACTTGCGTTGGTTGCTCTGTTCTGCTTCGGTTCTATTTTTGAAGAACGGCGGATTGCATACTACAACGTCAAATTGGTCTGTTGGAAGAATAATATTTTCCAAAATTTGGGTTTTGAACTGTTGGTGCCGCAATTCAATATTTTTTAGACTTTCATTCTTGTCTATTATTTCCTGCGCGGTAGCTATCGAATCTAAATTTACTTCGGTGGCGGTTGCTTTCCATTGAAAATGCGTCGAAGCGAGTATGGGATAAATTAGGTTGGCGCCCGTACCGATATCCAACATATGGATATCTTCTTTTTTGGGCAGCAGTTCGGCAATATGCAATAGGTAATCCAGTCTTCCTGGAATGGGCGGGCAAAGATTATTCTCGTTTATCTTCCAGTCTGAAATACCGTAATGGGCTTTTAGCAGTGCCGTATTGAGCGCTTTTACAGCCTCGTGATCGCCAAATTTTATAGAGCTATTGCCGAATTCATTTTTAAAAACGAATTCTTTTAATGGCGGATACGTGGCTATAAGCGATTCAAAATTATAGTCTTTATTGAATGGATTTTTAGAATGCACAGTTTGTTTTTAGAACAGTAAAGGTACATGAAAGCCTTTTAGTTGTGCTGTTTTAAGGAAATAGATAACCCAAGTCTTAATGATGTTATACTATTTCTGAAAAATGCGCACTTACTTTTTTAGCACACTTTCATATTTGGCGATCCATTGGGCTACCGAAATTTTGGTTGTAAGTGCCCCCAACAATTCAAAAGGAATATTTTTTGGGTTTTTAAAGCGAATGCAGCTTTTTCCCATATCTAGTTTTCCCTTGGCGTGTTCTGGATATTCTGTTACAAACCACGCCATTAATTCCGGATCTGTATAAATGCCCGAATGATAAAAAGCAATGTGGTTTTTTTGTGAGGCTATGCTCATAAACGGCAGCGCATCGGTAGGTTTGCAATGGTAACCATCTGGATAGATACTGTGCGGCACCACATAACTAATCATGCCGTATTGCATAGTTTCCTCAAATCCTTCGGGAAGGTTTTTAAGCACCGTTTCCCTAAGGTTTTGCATTATTTCCTTTCTGTCTTCGGGTAGTTCGGCTATGTATTGGTCTGGAGTTTTGGCGGTAGATTGCATTGGTGGTTACAGGTTACAGGTTGCAGGTTTCATGTGTGGATTTGAGATTTGGAATTTAATTAGGTTAGTTTCTAAAAACCTTTTCCATATTTATTCATAATCCTTTATTGTCCGGCCTTATTGGGCTAAAATACATACTTTTTAAAAAGTAGCTGGCGCCAAATTACAAACTTTGAACCATAAGAGCAGCAGTCCTTTTTTAATTTGCAGTAAATTTAAATGAAGAATTCTATTACCCAAACGGCCACACTACGCCAAGGAGGGCTATCGAATGCTAAAACTTCAAAGGTTTGTTCAATAATAATAAATAGGCCCACATATTTAAGCGTAGGGTGGATTTTTCCATTTTTAAGCTTGTCCCAAATCCAGGACACAACTATTAGGCTATATGCCAAAACGATAGCAAACCAAAATTCTGGGTGGGGGATGCTAGGGAAAAAATGTCGGAACCGAAACCATGCCGGCCACAGCACCACTATGGTGGCCAAAAGCATAAGCCGTTTGTGGACAGCGCCTTTTTTTCTGTAATAAATTCCAGCTACTACTAGACTAAAAAATAAGAGGCCAGAACTTAAAATACCCAAAAATCCGGAATAGGCGGTAACACCGAAACCCAAAGCCAATTCTTTTTCCACAGCAAAAAGACCCACGGGCACCATAGTTATATAAACTCCGGCCGCCACCAATAGCCCCGCTATTCCTAATAATTGATGGAAATAATATTTTCGAAAGTGAATTAGGGCGGTTTGGACTACAAAAAGAATAATCCATAAGAAAGCAAATGCCCCGTGCAAATGCACGGGCCATGGGGCCGAAAACTGCCTTCATAAACCGGATAAAAAAATGTTTTGGAAAAACCTACCAGCGCAACCAGCAATGCAAATAGCGCCATTAGGAAAAAAAAAGAAGGGTTTCTTTTTTTGTGCAGCCGTGTAGTTTTTACATAGGGCATAACCAATGCAGATTGATACAATTAAAGATAGGAAATTTTTTAATTGATTTGCATTAAGCTTGTTATACGCCAAAAACTAGAATGCGTAAATAACACTATTGAAAATGCACTGCAATAGTTACAGTTTCATATAGAATTTATGATACTATAAGGCCGCATCATCCCTTTCCAAGTTCTCTTTTCTGTCGCCACCTTGGCTGTAAAGGTGGTTTTCTTCGTCTGGCAGACCGCTTTGGTTGTTCTGTTTTTGGGCCTTGTTGCTGCCGGGAATGTCTAGATCTTTTCCTTCAAAATCTACTTTTTTCTTTCTGTCCCTTAATTGTTGATCATCGCCGCCATCGCCGTGAATGTTCTCCTGTTTTAAAATATCCTTATCGTGTTTGGTGATTTCAGGATTGTATGGCAGGTTTTCGTTTGAATTATTTTCTTTCTTTTTCATGACTTTTTACTTTTTGTTTTTTAAAAGTAAGTAATGAAACAAGCATTTAAAAAGGGTTTAACGAGATGTAGGCAGTATTATAACAAAATATTATAAGGTGGGGAATGATGCGTGTCTCTGAAAGGCTTTTTTAAGCGAGCCTCTTATCTAAATGTTCTTATAATAGAAGATGTATTAGGGCAGGGCAAGAGGTGCTATCTAGAGTTCTGGACGTCAGATTGCGTGAAGTCCGATAAACAGTCGAAACAGTGAAATGTTTTTTTGGCAAAGATTAAAGGAAAGCCAAGAAGTAAAACTGAAATTGCGAAGCTTTTCATCGAATATTTGGGTTTCGATATTTCCCTACTATTACAGTATGGACAGATTATATCAACCTCTTTTTTCATAAATTAGATTATCTGAAACAAAATAAAATTGAATTTTCTGAAGCTATAATCAATTCTCTGCCATTAAAATTCAGTTCATAATTTCCGTCATAAATATGTTCAAAATTATCGCTGCCAAAAATACGTAATCTATCATCTTCTATTTGCCATTGGCCAACGATGGGATAACTTTGAAATCCCGGTAATTCTATAATTCCATTATCTTTGAATTCAATAGTCTCTTTACATTCACCAGAAAAAATAAACCTGATGTGTGTGGATGAGGGAGCATAATTTTTCCCTTTATATGTAATATGGCTTAGGCACCACTTACCGTTAGTTAAACGTTCTTGTGTAGAAGGCAGCGAAATAAAATAGGCAGGCACACCAATTAATAAAATTGCTGAAATAAATAATATAATCGCCCTTGTTGAGAAATTAAGCGATTTAAAAATTGGAATTTTGGAGGTTACTTTATCGAACTTGGTAATCCATTCATTTTGGCTTTCCTGTGTCTTTTCTTCCTCGCCTTCATCAATGAATCCATTTTGGATTAGTAAATCTCTCGCTTTTTCATAGTCTTTTTCAGCCACATCCAGCTTAATTCCTCCAATGGCATTCGAATAAAAATTATGCACCTGGATTGTCATTTCATCCCTAACAAAACATTCAATGTTATGGGATTCCAGAAATGATTTGGCTACGAATAAATCAGTAGGATAAGTAAAGACAGCAATAGTTTGAAAGTGATTCATTATTATTTAATGGAAATTTACACATCCAAACAAATATATTGGTTTGAGGTAATTATTGATAGCTTAATAATTATTTATTTTTATTTCTGGTTTGCTTTGCAAAAGCGCGCCAGAGGGTTTGTTTTATTCTGTTTCTATTTCGACTGTGATTTCTTTAATTCCATCTTCAGGTGGTCCAAATCTTAATTTGGCTTTTGCTCCATTCAAAAAGTCAGATTTTTCCAAAGTTGATTTGATTCCGTTAAATAATGTTTCGGCATTCGGTCCGTACATGTAAAGAAAACCATCGCTATAATCCATTGCGATTTCGTGTCCGTCATACTCTCCCAAATTACTTTTCTCAATAATATTTGTGAGTTTGTCTCTTAATTCATAAATCTTTTCCATTCCTTCAATCCATAATTGAAATGAATAATAACAGCTTGTTCGATGTCCTGTTCAGTAGATTTAGAAATTGAAACTTTTTTACTTCCAAAAATTTTATCTAAAAATCGCATTATTGTTTTTTTGTAATGTTTGACAACGTTAATGTATATGAGCTGTGGCGTGGTTTAGTTACGGACAATTCCAAATAGGCGAGAACAAGCAATTGCTTATACACACTGTTGTGCTGCGTTGTTTTTTCAGACGGAAGTTGGATTAATTTGAATTTGTCCACCGATTGCTTTCAATACTTTCATTATTGTCTCAAATTGAGGTTTAGCCCCATCGGATAATGCTTTGTACAAACTCGGTCTACTCATTCCAGTTTCTTCCGCAATCTTTGTCATTCCGATAGCCTTAGCGATATGTCCGATTGCATTTATCACATCAGCATTGTTGCCTTCTTCCAAAACAGTGTTGAGATATTCAGCAATCATTTCTTTGTTCTCTAGATAATCCGCAATTTCAAATTTTGAAGTTTCCATTTTTCTAATCGTTTAATTTTTTCCAGATTTCTTTCGCATTTGCAATGTCTTTTTGTTGAGTTGATTTGTCTCCGCCAATCAGAAGAACAATTATTTTACCATCCTTTTCTTTGAAGTAAACTCTATAGCCTTTTGCGAAATTTATACGCATTTCCTGAATTCCTTCGCCGACAGTTTTAGAATCTCCAAAATGTTCGTCGGTTTCTAATTTTTGGATTCTAAATAGAATTTTTGCCTTTGCCTTAAAGTCTTTTAACTTTTTCAGCCATTTGTCAAATTCAAATGTTTTCTCAATAAAAAACATAAACATTGTATCTAGTTGGATACAAACCTACGTAAAAATTCTGAATAATATTAATTAGGATGGATTTTTCAGTAGAGTGAGTTTTAATGCACCACAACGGTTATGTATATGAGCTGTGGCGTGTTTTAGCACGAACCTTTTCAAATAAAAATTGGCTCTGGGAAATCCGCAGGATTTTCCAAGTAGGCACAGACCAAGCCATTGCTTATTTACTGTGTTGTACCACGTTTTACTAATAACAATGCATTACTTCTTGTCTTTCCTCATAATGTTTTATTACAACTCCACTAATCGGATTTATATGTAAAATTTCCTCATCAGAAAAGCACTTCTCTTGATATAATGTATTAAATACAATCCAATAATATTCTTTTGATTTAGTATCAAATTCCAATCTTTTGGTGATTGGTTTTATTGGTTTTTTCAAATCCTGTGTTTTAATTATGCTGTCAAGTTTGATTTCAGTTAGCCAGTCGGAAGTTTCATATCTCAATAAGAATTTCGGAATTTGATCAATATAAACATCTCGTATTAGGTTCAAGTTTGCATCAAGTTCCACATAAACTGTTTTCTTGGTAAATGGATATTGGAAATCGGGATGATTTAAAACAAAATTTATATTTTTCCCATTTACAAATTTTCCTTTTGTTTTTGTTCCCTTGCTAATTTCTTTCCATTTAGATTTTCCAGATATAGTCTGATATTCATAATACGAATTAGGGCCAAGTTCAAAATATTTAAATAGAGAATCTCCAACCGCTTCTTTCAAATAATATTCTGCTTTGTCAATAACTCCCGAAGTCAAATAAGTCTGTCCAGAAGAAGACTGATAATTTAAAATTAAGATGAAAATTATTAATGCTTTTCTCATTTTCTTAAATGTGGTGCAACGTTTAGGCTATGGTTTCGTTGCGGAAAATGTCCGAAGGACTTTTACGCTATAGCCGAAAGATAGCAAAACGGCGAGAATTTTCGGCAGAAAATTCCGCCGCAATG
>CAXBDO010000029.1:0-13719 GCA_963974165.1 uncultured Aequorivita sp. | reverse complement strand
GCAATGTCTTATTACCGTGTTTACGCACCAATTCATTTCTGGAAATGAAATACCATACCATAAGCCCTACGGAAGAGATTAACAGCGTTAGCATTATGGCAATTTGTAGATTCATAGGTATATTGATTGTTTCTACGTATTAAAGATAAATTTCTTTTCTGATTATTTTGAACCGCGCCATCCATATTTCACTATGGATCAAAAAATTAAACAAAACCCCATACCTGAATATGGGGTTTCTAACCTCAAATGCTCCTCACTTCACTTTCGGTTCTGAAAAATAATCTGGTTGTTGATTTATTTTTTAAGATCGTAGGCATAAATAGAATTGTTATCTGCCTTGTAATACAGTAATCCGCCAATTTCGTCTACTATATATTCGGGCTGTTTGTCTTTCAATACAATTTCTTTTTCCTTTTTTCCGGTATCCTTGCTAATCTTCACCAAGCCTACCCCATCGTCCAGCTTTGTAAGAATAAATTGATCATTTTTTGTAGCTGCGGTTGCCTTAAAACGCTTCAACATTTCAGCTACGGAAGCGCCACTGGCAGCGGCCATTCCTCCGGCCAACTCTGCGTCGCGTTCTGATTGGCTATTGTAGCCTGCCAATTTATTTTGTACTGATGAATTTGCTGCTGCCATAGCTGTTGTTGCCGTTGCAACTGCAGCCACACCCGCCAAGATAGCGCCCATGGCACTTTTGCCTGGAGCACGGTAATATTCCTGCCATTGTTTGCCGCCATTCCAATCTATTAATTGCATATTTTGGTCGCTTGTAAGAAGAATACCGCCATCGCGAATCTCTACGTGGGTGGGATCTTCCTTTCCATCAAATTTAGATTCGGCCAGCGTGCTAACTTCTCCCGAATTTGCATCTACTGCGTACAAAGTATCATCCGCACTAATTAAATAGCGATTGTTCTTTTTGTCGAAAGTTGAGCTTACAGCAGCGGCCCTTTTATATTTCAAAGGTTTTTTCCAAACCTGATCGCCTGTTTTTAGGTCTACAATATTTGCATCTTCTGAAGTAATATAGATAAGCCCCTGGGGCGTGTGCGCCATGGTTAGAATATTTTCGCCAGTCTTTAAAGGTTTTTTAAATAAGGTTTGTCCATCAAATGAAATTTTATTGATACCACCTTCATAGATTCCAAATAAAATTCCGTCTTCCATTACATAAAAATGCTGCACATAGCCTTTTGTTTTTGGCGCTTTGTCCCAAAGATCCTCGCCATTGGTAGCACTTAAAAATGCAATGTTCGATTCGTTTTTAGTTGCAAAAACGCTGTCGCTGCCACCGTCATTTTGATTGCTCACTACGGCAATTCCGTTTGGAAGAATTTCAAAATTTACTACTTGCCCCTTAACCTTGTGGTCGTCTTTCCAAAGTGCTGCGCCATTAATTCCCAATTTGTGGATACGGGTGTTTTTTCCTTGGTTTACCAATTCGAAGGCATAAATTTCAGTTTCTGAAACATCTGCCACAAGTGCATTCATATTTTTCATGTCATTTTGCCAAATAAGTTCACCCGTTTGCGCTTTCATATTAAAAACCCCTTGGGAGGTTGGCACTACAAGACTATTCTTCAATAAAAGCGGAGTCCCGGTTACCATATACGTTTTGGCCACACCTACCCGTCCCGGTTCGCCAATATCGAACCTATAATCTTCATTTCCGGTGTTAAGATCATAAACGGCGACCTGTTGCGCATATTTCTCTTTGGAAGTTCTGTTGCCGCTTACCACAAGTTTATTCTGAGGCATCATAACATTTAGTGTTATAACATCTTTCCATCCATTGGTTTCGGTGCTAAAAAGTGTTTTCCCAGAAATATAATCAATTACTGTTTTTTTAGAGCTCAAATTGGCAAAGCCACCTTGCGCAACAATAACATAAGGTGCATTTGGCACAAAGGTGAGTTCCTCTGGTTTTACCCTGCCGTATTCTGTAAAGTTGAACAATAGTTGGTTGCTTCCTGGCTTTATCCCCACTAGGCCATCGTTGGTAGCAACCACCATTGTTCCTCCTTGTGTAAGGCTCATTTCATTAATTTTGGCTCCGGTATCGTAACGGAAATCCGGTTCCTCGGCTTTTTGCGCCACTACGGGATTAAGCGCGAAAAACGCCGCACAGCATAAGGTGTAAAAAAAGATTGAAGTTTTCATAATCGTGGTTTTTAATTATTGATACTCAAAGATGCTGCGAAATAAAGGGGCATTCAATAGGGCAGTTGTCGTATTTTACCGCTCCCAAACTCTCTAATGGGAGGAGTTTTAACAGTGCATATTCCGCCTTGGGGGGTTAGGGGGCCAAAAAAACCGGAGGTAAAACTTGCGTTTTGCCCCCGGCCCACGTAAAAACCTCAACATTCTGAGATTCAAATTTGTGTTGTTCTATCTTTTAATTATTGGTTACATCAATGTTGAACTGGCCTTCAGTAACAGCTACAGTATCACTATTATCATCTAAGTTAAATCCTGTAAAATTAAAGGTGCCTTCTATGGTATTACCATCGAAGCTGGAAACGTTAAGGGTGCCATTATTACCCTGTCCGTTGCCTAAAGTTGTATAAACCACTACCGAATTGGGATCTGGATTGCCCGGATCAGGTAGATAACTATAGGTACCTAAATTCATAAAATTAAGGTCGTAGCTGCCCACACCATCAAATCCTGAAATGATCATTTGCAAATTTTGTGATTGCGTAGTACCGCCACTTACAGCTAATACTTGAGTGGAGCCCGAAGTGCTCAACTGCGCCACTACAGTACCTTGCATACCTGAAAAATTACTGCCGTCTACTTTGGCAGAAAAGGTTCCTGAACCCCCTGGAGGATCGCCACCGCCATCATCATCCTTTTTACACGAAGTTAAACTTATGGCCATAACTGCCATTAATACTAGAATTGTTTTGTTGAATAATTTCATAACGTTTGGTTTTAGTTCTCCGCCTAAACGGATACGTGATTATTGTTAAAAACAAATTTCACTGAATTACAAACAGTTAACAATAGGGCAATTGCCGTATAATATCTTAATAGGTGTGTAGAAACCTAAATATTTTGAAGCCTGGAACCTTGAACCTTCAACCTATTAGAAACGAATGTGAGGATGTTGTTTTTTTAGGAAAGTAATTTTTTGTTGCAACTTTTCTAGAAATTGCAGATGATCAGCGCTTTCGGGATTAAAGGGCCGATGGTTTAAGCCATTTTGAATGGAAGCTATTTCTTTTTGAATTGAATCGGTTTCGGAGGAAATCCAAACATTTGAGAATTTCTGCCAAATAATCTCAACAGCAGTTTTGTTTGGGTGAAGCAAATCTTCAGCATAAAATCTGTAATCGCGGAGTTCGTCCATCATTATTTCAAAAGAAGGAAAATAGAATGATTGACTATTCACACCTGTTGATTGCTCATTTTTGAGGTTGTGGATTGCAGCAATCAAATGGGCCTTACTCAGGGTGTTTTCTGCAAAACCATCCTTAATATGCCGTACAGGCGATACGGTGTTTATAAATGTAACATTTGGATTAATTGCTGAAATTGCAGTGAATACGTTTTGTATGCTTCTTGAAATGTCGGCAATTGAAAGCAACTCCTTTGTAAATTTTTGTTGTGGCAGTTTGTGGCAATTGGCTACTATTTCTCCATTTTCAACATTTCTATAAATCCACGAAGTTCCGAATGTGAAGATAATATGTGTTGAAGTAAAAAGTGCTTCGCGAAGATTTTGAAGCGCAGCATTCAAGTTTATTAATAACTTATCCTCATCCAATGTCGAAAGTTCGGAGTGCGTCTCAAAACATTTCCAAATACCGTTGTGCTCAAAAATATCTTCTTGGGAAAATCGTTTGTTTTCAATTGCACGAACAACTAATTTTTCAATTGAAACAGGGTTGAAAATTACGCCAAACGGATTTTGCAGATTTTGAAATTTAAAAAAATCAAACTTTGCCCCAATGTTCTCCGAAAAACAGCTTCCCAGCAAAAGCACTTTTGAAGAATAATCTATCTGATTTTCTTCGGGGCTTAGCGGAATTTCGGTTTGAAGTTTCATAAATCAGTATTCAGTTTGCAGTGGCAGTTGGCAGTTTTTATTACTGCTACTTCCTCCTCCTGTATATTATAATGCGTTTTTTCGCAACGCAGAAATGGCAGAGTTAAATTAGGTCTTTTTAAAATATCTATTAATGTAGCAAATTCCGCACACTATATTGATAAAATCTCTGCGACCTCTGCGCCTTTGCGGTGAAAATTATACCTCAAAGACGGAAAGATATCTGGGAATAATTAGGCTTTTATAACTTTCTATGAATGTATCAAACCCCAAAGGATTTAAAAACCTTTGGGGTTTTTACGGTTACTGTTACTTTATATAATCTTGAGCCTTTTCCAAAGCCTCCTCAATTCCGGCTGGGTTTTTACCGCCTGCAGTTGCAAAGAAAGCTTGTCCGCCACCACCGCCTTGAATGAACTGTCCAAGTTCGCGTATAATTTTTCCAGCATCCAGGTTTTTTTCGGTCGCCAAATCTTTAGAGATATAACACGCCAATAAAGCCTTTCCGTCCTGTTCTGCGCCAAACACCAAAAATAAATTTTCAGTTTCGCCACCCATTTCAAAAGCCAAATCTTTCATTCCGCCGGCGTCCAAATCAATCTTTTTAGCGAGAAAATTTACGCCGTTAATTACCGATATTTCAGATTTTAATTCGCCTTTTAAATTCTTGGCCTTGTCATTCAATAACTGCTGAATCTGTTTCTGCAAATTGCTATTTTCTTCCTGCAGGCTTTCTACAGCTTTAACTGGGTCCTGCGCATTGTTCAATGCCTTTTGAAGAGAAGCAAAAGATTCACTTCTCTCAATAAAATATTGTTTTGCGGCATCGCCTGTTATGGCTTCAATTCTTCTAATTCCTGAAGCTACGGCACCTTCCGAAGTAATTATAAAATGCCAGATATCGTTGGTGTTGGGCACATGCGTCCCGCCACACAATTCCATCGATTTTCCAAATTTAATTGCACGTACAGCATCGCCATACTTCTCGCCAAAAAGTGCAATTGCACCTTCATCTATTGCTTGTTGGTACGGAATATTTCTACGTTCTTCCAACGCAATTCCTTCGCGGATCCTCGCATTCACAAAATCTTCAACCTGCTTTAATTCTTCATCGGTAACCTTTGCAAAGTGTGAAAAGTCGAAACGCAAGTTTCGGCTATGTACCATACTTCCTTTTTGTGCTACGTGCTCGCCCAAAATATTTCGCAAAGCTTGGTGCAGCAAGTGTGTTGCCGTATGGTTAGAAGCAGTTCGGCTACGTTGCTTTTCGTCTACAACAGCCTGAAAAGTAGCTTCCGGATTTCGAGGAAGCGCTTTTGTGATATGGATAATTAAATTGTTTTCCTTTTTGGTATCTACAATATAAGTTACCCCACCATCGGCAGCTTTTAAATAACCTTTGTCCCCCACTTGCCCCCCACCTTCAGGATAAAAAGGGGTTAGGTTGAAAACAAGCTGGTACATTTCGCCATCCTTTTTACTTTCAACTTTACGGTAACGGGTAATTTTTACTTGGGTTTCCAAAGTATCATAACCCACAAATTCCTCTACATCATCTTTTTCAAGCACAATCCAATCGCCAGTTTCCACTTTTGTGGCGGCACGGGAACGGTCTTTTTGCTGCTGAAGTTCGGCGTCAAATTCCTTTTCATTTAAGGAATAGCCGCGTTCGCGAAGTATTAGCGCAGTTAAATCTATAGGAAACCCGAAAGTATCATATAATTCAAATGCCTTTTTACCCGAAATTTCTTTTGAATCTGCTGATTCAATAATATTTTCAAGCAACACCAAACCTTGGTCGAGCGTGCGAAGAAACGATTGTTCCTCTTCGCGTATTACATTTGTAATTAAATTCTTTTCTGAAACAAGCTCTGGAAAAGCCTCGCCCATTTGTGCGCTTAACGTATCTATCAATTTAAAAATGAAAGGCTCTTTTTTATCCAAAAAGGTAAATCCGTAGCGAATTGCCCTTCTTAAAATCCGTCTAATGACGTAGCCCGAACCTGTATTGCTCGGCAGTTGACCGTCGGCAATTGAAAAAGCTACCGCCCGAACGTGATCGGCAATAACACGGGTGGCAATATCTTTCTTTTCGTCCTGTCCGTATTTTGAATTTGTAATTGCTTCAATTTCGCGAATTAGAGGTGTAAAAACATCGGTATCGTAATTACTCTGCTTATTTTGAAGCGCCATACACAAGCGCTCAAAACCCATGCCCGTATCAACGTGTTGGTCGGCCAATTTTTCTAGGCTGCCGTTTGCTTTTCGGTTGAATTGCATAAAAACCAAATTCCAAACCTCAACAACTTGTGGATGGTCATTATTCACCAAATCTTTGCCGGAAACCTTCGCCTTTTCTTCCGCAGAACGTATGTCTATATGTATTTCGCTACAAGGGCCACAGGGACCTTGGTCGCCCATTTCCCAAAAATTGTCCTTTTTATTGCCGTTTAGAATGCGGTCTTCAGGTACAAATTGTTTCCAAAGGTCGTAGGCTTCGGTATCGCGCTCTAAGCCTTCCGTGGCATCGCCTTCAAAAATGGTAACGTAAAGACTTTCCTTGTCAATTTTATAAACTTCGGTTAAAAGCTCCCAAGCCCATTCAATTGCCTCTTTTTTGAAATAATCGCCAAAACTCCAATTGCCCAACATTTCAAACATAGTGTGGTGGTAGGTATCCATTCCCACTTCTTCCAAATCGTTGTGTTTTCCGCTTACGCGAAGACATTTTTGGGTATCGGCAATTCGGTTGCTTTTTGGAATGCCATTTCCTAAGAAATATTCCTTAAACGGCGCCATTCCGCTATTGATAAACATTAGCGTAGGGTCGTTCTTAACCACCATTGGCGCAGAAGGAACTATGGCGTGCTGTTTCGATTTGAAAAATTCTAGAAATTGGGAACGTATTTCCTTAGATGTCATTTTTTATAAAATTATGATAAATTAATGCTTGGGCGCTCTAGGAAACAATTTCTATCTTTGTAAAAACGTTACCTTTACTTCGCGCCAATAAGCAACGCGCAAAAATAGCAATTTTTTAACGCATGTCTAAGGTTAAATATTACTACGATAGCGAAACGCTTTCGTACAGAAAAATAGAAAGAAAAAAAAGAAGAAAACTAAAGATTTTCGCCCTGAGTATTTTGGGAATGTTTCTGAGCGGTTTTTTGCTGCGTTTAGTTTATATAAATCTTCCGCAAGTGCAAACCCCAAAGGAGCTTTCGCTACAACGCGAGCTTCACAATATGGAACTTCAGTTTGAATTACTCAACAAAAAAATGGAACAGGCGCAAGACGTTCTTGCCGAAGTTGAGGAAAGGGACAACAATTTGTATCGCGTTTATTTTGAGTCGAATCCCATTCCCGAGGAACAACGAAAGGCAGGTTTTGGAGGTATTAACCGCTATAAGGATCTGGAAGGTTTCAATAATTCAAAATTGATTATAAACACTACCCGAAATCTGGATATACTTACAAAACAGATTGTGGTACAATCGAAATCGTTGGACGAAATTGCCAAACTTGCCGAGGAAAAAGAAAAGTTATTGGAGGCAATTCCGGCAATACAACCAGTGAAAAATGAGGACCTAACCCGAATGGCGTCAGGTTTTGGCTATAGAACAGATCCATTTACAAAAGCGAGAAAGTTTCACTATGGCATGGATTTTACCGCCCCGCGCGGAACTCCAATTTATGCCACCGGAAACGGCAAAATAACCCGGGCAGACAATACAGCTTCGGGCTATGGAAATCATGTTGTAATAGACCACGGCTATGGGTATGAAAGTTTATACGGACATTTATATAAATTCAATGTTCGCCCGGGGCAAAAAGTGCAACGTGGCGATATAATAGGTTTTGTGGGAAGCACCGGAAGAAGTGAGGCCCCGCACTGCCATTATGAAGTGTTTAAGGATGGCGAACGCATTAATCCAATTAATTTTTATTACGGAAGTTTAACCTCTGAAGAATTTGCCGAAATCCTAAAAAAATCGCAAGAAGAAAACCAATCTCTGGATTAAGGTTTGGTTCAAGGTTGCAGGTTGCAGGTTTTTAAATATATTATTCATTATTCATTATTCATTATTCATTATTCATTATTCATTATTCATTAATAAAAAGTGCACATAAACTTACCTGAAAAACTGTATTACAGCATTGGCGAAGTAGCCGGCGCATTTGGCGTTAATACTTCGCTGATACGTTTTTGGGAAAAGGAATTTGATGTATTAAAACCAAAGAAAAACGCAAAAGGCAATCGCAAGTTTACGCCCCAGGATATCAAAAACCTGGAACTTATCTATCATCTGGTTAAGGAACGGGGGTTTACACTTGAGGGCGCAAAAATCCACTTAAAGGAAAACAAACAAAAAACACTGGACCATTTTGAGATTATCCGCAAATTGGAATCGGTAAAAGCAGAACTATTAAAAATAAAAGAACAACTCTAAAAAACACCCTTATCATGAAAAAATGGTTACCCATTATTATTATTCTTGGCGTTATATTTATTATTGGAGCTTATCTGGCCAACCTGAATAACAAACTGGTTGTGTTGGACGAAAAAGCCACTGCACAATGGGCCAATGTTGAAAGTTCGTACCAACGTAGGGCAGATTTAATTCCAAATATTGTAAGCACAGCGAAAGGATACGCCGAATTTGAGCAGGAAACCTTGATTGCCGTTACCGAAGCGCGAAGCAAGGCTACATCAATTAACATTGATCCCTCAAATATTACTCCAGAGCAATTGGCGCAATTTCAACAAGCGCAAGCAGGCGTTTCTTCTGCCCTCTCGCGATTATTGGCCGTTTTTGAAAGATACCCAGACCTAAAGGCGAATGAAAACTTTAAGGAACTGATTAACGAATTGGAACGCACCGAAAACCGTATTAATGTAGAGCGAAACAGATTTAATGAAGAGGCGCGTCTATTCAATACAGAAATAAATCAATTTCCTACCAAAATGTTTGCAGGTATCTTAGGCTTCGATGAAAAAGCATACTTTAAAGCAGATGCAGGTAGCGAAAATGCCCCAAAAGTTGATTTCGACTTCGGAAAAGACAAAAAATAAAGTATTCAGTTTGCAGTGGCAGTGGGCAGTTATAGTGCTCAAAGATGCTTTTACTGAAAAACGATTTTAAAATTTAAAAACTATTACAAGCATGTCTAAAGTTGAAGATTTTCTAACTTCGGAAGAAGAAACGGCAATTATTGAAGCCATTCGTACAGCCGAAAAAAATACCTCGGGTGAAATTAGGGTGCATTTAGAACCCAGTTCCATGTCAACAGAAGAACCTAACGAGCATATTGATGCCTTTGATAGGGCTTTGGAAGTTTTCGATATGCTGAATATGGAAAACACCAAACAGCGCAACGGAGTACTAATTTACGTAGCCGTAGACGACCGTACATTAGTAATTATGGGCGACAAGGGCATTAACGATATTGTGGGCCAAAACTTTTGGGAAAGCACCAAAGACATCATTATTAACCATTTTAAAAATGGCGAGATGAAAAAAGGTTTGGTTGAAGGAATCTTAAAAGCTGGCGAACAATTAAAAGCCCATTTTCCATATACTTCAGACGATAAAAATGAGCTACCAGATGATATTTCGGTGGGTTAATTGAGTGTTCAGTGATCAGTAATCCGTCATCAGCAGTCAGTAAAAAAAGACAATGAAATTATTTTTTCAGAAATATAACTTTTTATTCCTTCTCCTCACTCTTGCATTTGTTTCGCAAAATGTTGTGGCGCAGTATGAAATTCCGCACAAACCAAAGGAGCAGACATCGGTTTATGATTATATAAACCTGCTTACTCCTGCGGAAAAATCTGCTTTAACGAGTAAATTAATTCGTTATGCAGATTCTACTTCAACCCAAATAGTGTGTATTATAATTGGCTCAACCCAAGGGGAAGATATATCAATCCTCGGGGCTGAATGGGGCCAAAAATGGGGTATTGGCCAAAGTGGGGAAGACAACGGAATTGTTATTACACTTGCCAAGGACGACCGTAAAGTAGATATAAATACAGGCTACGGAATAGAATACAGGGTAACCGATCTAATGTCTGAACGAATTATAAACCGCATTATGATCCCGCAATTTAAGGAAGGAAATTATTATGCGGGACTAGACCAAGGAAGCGACGCAATTTTTGCAGCCCTAAAAGGAGAGTTCAAGGAAGACCGTGAATTTGGCAAAAAAGAGGGCGGACATATTCCCTTCTTTATCATTTTCGTATTTATCATCATCATCATTGCGCTTATGCGCAAAGGAGGCAAGGGAGGCAATGGCGGCAAACGCAATAGCACTAGTTTGCTGGATATTATTGTCCTCAGTAGTCTGGGCCGTGGATTTGGCGGTGGAGGCGGCAGCTTCGGCGGCGGCGGTAGTTTTGGTGGCGGAGGCGGCTTTGGTGGCGGTTTCGGCGGCGGAGGCTTCGGCGGTGGCGGCGCTAGCGGCGGGGGGTAACCTTATTGCTGTTGGTTGTTGGTTGTTGGTTGATGAAAATAAGAAACTCGAACTTCAAATAAAACAATAAAAAAGGCCATTTACATTTTGTAAATGGCCTTACTATTAAAATCAATTATTGGGTTTAGCTTACTTCAGCCTAATTGGATCTTTCTTCAATATCGGTAATACTAATAGGATTGGCTTTCTTACAACGATTGGGCATTTTCATTGATCTAAAAGTGAACCAAATTTTAGTGCCGTGCTTTTTGTAATTGCCGGTTAAATTTATAGGGTCGAGCATTACCGAACTTTTGCCATCCAATAAGATTACATATTCGCAATCATCTTCGGCACTGGAGTGGATAATGGTGCCCTTATAACCTTCCGGCTGGGGCGTTGGAGCCGAGCTAACGGTTTGCGTTTGCTCTTTAATACTGCTTTTTGAAGTGTTTTTAGTAGTACTAGAATTCGCCTGTGTTGAATTACAGGCCAAACTTACAATGGTAAAAACAAGAAAAAAGATTTTTAAAATATTTGTCATAACTGTAGGTTTTATACAGCTAAGTTAACAAAAAAGAGGTTAACCCTACTTCTTCCTAAAATAAACAGTAATAGGCACTCCGTTAAAATCGAAGTTTTCGCGCAATTTGTTTTCAATAAAACGCTTGTATGGATCTTTTACATATTGCGGCAAGTTGCAGAAAAAAGCAAAACTTGGGTAAGGCGTTGGCAATTGCGTACAGAATTTAATTTTAACGTATTTGGCCTTGTATGCCGGTGGCGGATATGCTTGTATTATAGGAAGCATTACCTCGTTCAGTTCGCTTGTTTTTACTTTTTTGCTTCGGTTTTGGTAAACTTCAACAGCAGTTTCAATAGCCTTAAAAATTCGTTGTTTTGTAAGAACGGAAACAAAAACAATTGGCACATCTACAAAAGGCTCAATTTGCTGCCGGATGTATTTCTCATAATCCTTTACACTACTGGTATCTTTGTCTTCAACTAAATCCCATTTGTTGGCAAGGATTACAATTCCTTTATTGTTTCGCTGTGCAAGCCAAAAAATATTTTCAACCTGCCCATCAAAACCACGGGTAGCGTCGAAAATAAGAATGATAACATCGCAATGTTCAATGGCGCGAACGCTTCGCATTACCGAGTAAAATTCAAGATCTTCTTTTACCTTGCTCTTTTTTCGAATTCCGGCAGTATCTACCAAGTTAAATTCAAAACCAAATCGGTCGTATTTTGTATCTATACTATCGCGTGTGGTGCCGGCAATATCTGTAACAATATATCTGTCCTTTCCAATAAGGGCATTAATGAAGGAAGATTTTCCAGCATTTGGGCGACCAACTACTGCAAATCGTGGCAGCTCGCTATTGTCTTCCTCTTCTCTATCAGGCAAGGCTTTCACCAAATCGTCCAACAGTTCGCCAGTTCCGCTTCCGTTGATACTTGAAAGGTTATATTGGTGTTCAAACCCTAAGGAATAAAACTCTAAGGCGGCATTTACTCTAGAAGCGCCGTCAACTTTATTGATGGCAAGAAAAATTGGTTTTTTTGAACGGCGAAGCAGTTTTGCAACATCTTGGTCCATTCCGGTAACACCACTTTCTACATCTACCATAAAAATTATGGCATCGGCTTCATCAATTGCAAGTTCTACCTGCTTGTCTATTTCTGCTTCAAAAACATCGTCGCTCCCCTTAACATAACCACCAGTATCTATGAGCGAAAATTCCTTTCCGTTCCAATCACTTTTTCCATAGTGGCGGTCGCGCGTAACGCCACTTGTTGAGTCAACAATAGCTTCACGACGCTGAATCAATCTATTAAAAAAAGTGGATTTTCCTACATTCGGTCTTCCCACAACGGCAACAATACTCATAATCTTAATTTTAGGGTGCAAAAATAGCTTTTAGTTGGCAGAAAAAATATTATTTTAACCCTTTAAAAACAAATGGCGTAAATGCCAGGCATTAATATAGTTATATCCACATCTTTGGAAATGAATTCTGAAGAACCCTAACTTCAATGGGTTGAAAGATTTTCAATAGAAACTTTTTAAAAATTCCGAAAAAGAAATAAAAAAAATCCAAGTTCTGTTTGTAGAATCTTGGATCTTGATATTTGGAATTTTATTTCTGATTATACCCAAACCTTCGCAACTGCCGTTCATCGCTGCGCCAGTTTTTATTCACCTTCACATAAAGTTCAAGGTGGATTTGCTTTCCGAAGAATTTTTCCAAATCTTTTCGGGCTTCCGTACCAACGCGTTTTAGGGCTGAGCCTTTATGGCCTATGATTATTCCTTTTTGGGTTTCGCGCTCAACCATAATTACACTTCGAATGCGGATGATGGTTTCGTCTTCAAAAAATTCTTCGGTATCAATTTCAACGGAATAGGGAATTTCCTTTTTATAGTGAATCAGGATTTTTTCGCGAATGGCTTCGTTTACGAAAAATCGCTCGGGCTTATCGGTCAATTGATCTTTTGGATAAAATGGGGGCGACTCTGGCAACAGCTCAATTATGCGGTTAAAAACTTCGGGAACCCCAAAATTCTGAAGGGCTGAAATTGCAAATATTTCGGCATTCGGAACTTTTTCCTGCCACAATTTAAGCGCTTCGGAAAGCAGCTCTTCATTGCCCACATCAATTTTATTTATAAGAAGTAAAACGGGGATTTTTGAATTGGTAATTTTATTGAAAAACGCTTCATCCTTTAATTCCTTTTCGCCCAATTCTACCAAATACAGCAAAATATCAGCATCCTCAAAAGCAGATTTCACAAAGCTCATCATGCTTTCCTGCAATTGGTACGCAGGTTTTATAATTCCTGGTGTATCGCTTAAAAGCACCTGAAAATCGTCTCCGTTTACTATTCCTAAAATTCGGTGGCGTGTAGTTTGGGCTTTTGAGGTAATAATTGAAAGCCTTTCGCCTACAAAAGCATTCATTAAAGTGCTTTTGCCCACGTTTGGGTTCCCAATTATATTTACGAATCCGGCTTTGTGTTGTGTCATTTGTTTCTGAATTGCTTTTGCAAATTTAAGGCTTAAATCTTGAAACATTGGAATTGGTTGGAATTTTAAACTTTCAGCATTGAAATCCGTACTTTTGCAGCATGCTTTTCCCAAAGAAAAAAATAGAGCTTGAAGAAGGCGATTATTACCTCACGCCCGAAGGTTACAAAT
>CAXBDO010000028.1:0-13812 GCA_963974165.1 uncultured Aequorivita sp. | reverse complement strand
TTTCAATTGGCCGCTATCAAAAAGTTGCTGTTCCTTTTCGGCACTTTCCTTAATTTTTTTCTGAATAATACCTTCCTTTAAATTTTGAAGGAAGCCTCCATTCTTTTCTATTTCCTTAAAAAGCTGAAGGGCTTTTTCGGCCAATTCATCTGTAAGGCTTTCAATATAATAGGTGCCATCTGCGGGATTGCTTACGGCGTCAAAATAACTTTCGTGCTTTAAAATAAGCAGTTGATTGCGGGCTATGCGTTCGCCAAATTCGTTGCTTTTATGATATAATTCATCGTAAGGCATATTGCAAACGGTGTCTGCGCCACCCAACACCGCACTCATACATTCGGTTGTACTTCGAAGTAGGTTTACATTATAATCATATAAGGTCTTGTTTCTTTTTGAAGGCGTGGCAACAATATGGCAAGTTTCTTCTGCACCGTATTCATTCGCCAGAGTTGCGTACAATTTACGCAACGCACGTATTTTTGCTATTTCGAAGAAATAATTGGGGCCCGTAGCCAGATTGAAAGTCATCTTTAGTTTCGAGGCTGTGGAGTTATCTTCGCTCGATTTAATATGATTCAAATATTCATTTGCATGTGCTAAGGCGTATGCTAACTGCTGTACTAAATTCGCCCCTGCGTTTTGGTATAAGCCGACATCTACAGCAAGGATATTTTCTGTGCCATACTTTTGGAAAATAACATCCAGAATTTCGTGGTCCTTTTTTAAGTTGTGAAACCAGTTGCCCGTGCGTGCAAGGTTTCCTATTAAATCTATATTGTAAAAAACCGTTGCTTCCTTTGCTGCAAAATATTTAACGAGTTTTCCGAAAAAGGCTTCGGAAAGAAAGGTTAGTTTAAAGTAGATAGCCGTATTGTCAAAAGGAAAATTCTTAAAAACTGTCTTCGGGTCAAAATCTTCTGCAGCTGTAAAAATTATTGCTTGTGCTCCTCTTTCAATAGCATCTAAAGCAATATTATTTGCAATTTTTTCGTCGTCTATAAATATTTTTTGGGCAATTTTCCAGGATTTTGGTTGGCCGGGAATGGGCTGAAAATCTTTCTTAAAATCGTCTTGGTGATAAAACGGTTTTACGTTTATGCCCTCCGGACTTTTCCAAACCAAGGTTTCGTTATAATCTGCGCCTTTTAGGTCGAACTGTATTTGTTGTTTCCATTGTTTGGCGGAAACTTCATCAAAATCTTCAAATAGATATTTACTCATCGTTTTTCATCTTTTTTGATGCTGTCTTCGTGCTCAATTATATAAATGTCTTCGTTTTCCTTTTTCAAATAGTATTTTTCGCGGGCAAATTTTTCCATATGCTCGCGGTCTTCCATTTTTTCAATAAAACTTTTATCGGTTTTAATTTCTTCTCGGTAAAATTCGGCATTGTCTTCCAATCCATTTATTTCATTGTCCAATTCGTGATGTATTAAATACGAATTGGCATCGAAAAAAATCATCCAAACAATAAACAGCATTAATATAAGCACATATTTATTGCTTAAAAACCGCACCCATTTGTTCTTTTTTATTTCAGAATATTTCACGATTCGGAATAGCTAATTTTTTGGTGAATAATACTTCTAATAACGTCTATTGCCACGGTATTGTATCGATTTGTTGGAATTATTATATCGGCAAATTCCTTGGTTGGCTCAATAAACTGTTGGTGCATTGGCTTTAGGGTGGTTTGGTAGCGGTTTAAAACCTCTTCCAAATCGCGGCCACGGGTTGCAATATCGCGTTTTAATCTTCTAATTAGGCGTTCGTCGCTGTCTGCGTGCACAAATATTTTTATATCGAACATCTCGCGAATATCCGGATGCGCCAATATTAAAATGCCTTCCACGATTATAACCTTTTTGGGGTAAGTGGTAATGGTTTCGCCCGTTCTATTGTGTTCCACAAACGAATATACCGGTTGTTCAAACGCATTTCCATTTCGCAGTTCCTGCAGATGGCTCACCAAAAGATCAAAATCGATAGCTTTTGGGTGGTCGAAGTTTATTTTTTTCCTGTCTTCAATAGAAAGATGGCTGGTATCATGATAATAGGAATCTTGCGAAATTACGCACACTTCATCTACCGGAAGTTCCTTTACAATTTGACCTACAACTGTTGTTTTTCCACTGCCGGTACCCCCAGCGATGCCAATTATGAGCATTGTTTTTTAATTTTTACAAATGTAGGGAAAATGGTTTCAAGTTTCCTGTTTCTTGTTTCAGGTTTCAGGTTGAGGGTTGATGGTTGATTGTTGATGGTTGATGGTTGTGAGTTTAAAGTTGAAAGTTGAAATGTTTAGAAATTCGTTTTTCGTTTTTCTAATTTCGTATTTTTTATTTCGTCGCTCGTATTTCATCGCTCGTACTTCGTATTTCGATACTTCTTTCCTACTTTTGGAGGCATTAAAATTTAAATGAAAACAATTCTTTTACATCCTTCCTATTTTCCATCGATTGAACAAATGGCGGCGGTGGCGCAGGCGGAGCACGTGGTTTTTGAAGTTGCCGACAACTATCAAAAACAGACCTATCGCAACCGTATGTTTATTGCGCACAGCAACGGGCAATTGCTTTTGAATATTCCCATTAAACATAACAAAACCCGAAAACGTCAAAAAACGAAGGAAGTAATGGTAGAAAATGATTTTCCGTGGCAGGAACACCATTGGCGAAGCCTGCAGAGTGCCTATCGCACTTCCCCATTCTTTGAATATTATGAAGACGATCTGGCCATTTTTTTTACGGAAACCGTGGGGAATTTGATGGAACACAACCTAAAAATTTTTGAGGTTTTGTGTGAACTGATAGGAATTGATGTGGAAACCTCCCATACAGTAACATTCGAAACGAAACCGGAGAGTATCGATTTGCGGTTTTTGATTAATGCGAAAAGAAAATCTGAATTTCAACCAGAAATATACAACCAGGTACACCAAGCAAACCACCCATTTTTACCCAATCTCTCGATATTGGATCTACTTTTTAACGAAGGCCCAAATACGCTAAATTATCTAGAAAATTCCTCGCTGCCCTTTTCCATAAATGGCGAATAAAATTCCCCCTTCGTGGCTAGTGGGTATTACCACCCGACAGTAGCGCGTATTGCGTAATGGTCTGAAAAGGTTTTTTCCAAAGTTTCGAACGTAAGTACATCCAAACCTTCAGAGGCAAAAATATAATCAATCCGCATGGGGAAAGTTACGAATTTAAAGGTTGTGCCCAGACCGTTTCCGCGTTCGCGAAATGCATCCTGCATACCTTCATTCAATTTTCTATAGGTATATGAAAATGGCGTATTGTTGAAATCGCCACAGAACAATACCGGATTATCTGTGTTCTGTTTGTGTTCCAAAATAGATTCTACTTGAAATTGCTGCTTTTCAAATGCCCGAGAAACCCTTTTTCGCAGCTTTTCGTTATCGCTTTCCTGTAAAAAACTAACCCGCGGGATAATCCCTAACGATTGTAGATGAAGGCTGTAAATTCTGATGGTATCATTTCCTTTTACAACATCGGCGTACAAAGTGTTGTTGTAGGTATCCTTAAAATCGAAGGCACCCGTATTAATTAATGGGTATTTTGAAAAAATGGCGTGGCCCAGTTTTCCGTTTTTCGATTTGAAGTGAATATACTTATGCGGATAGGCTGAGAAATCTATAATATTCTGCTTGTAATATTCCTGTACGCACACTACATCTGGCTGTTGCTCTGCCAAAATATCTGAAAAAATCTTGGGCGCGCCGGTATCCAATTCCTTTTCATAGGCATTGAAGAGACGCACATTATATGAAAGTACGCTAAGTGTATTTTTATATTGTGAAACATCGCCTTCCGAAGAAACTTCATAGAAAACATTAAAATAAAAGTAGGAAATAAAGAGTACCGTAAACGAAAGGAAAAATCTTCCGCGAAGCTGCACTGCCCAATAAATTGCGAAAATAATATTCACAATTATTAATACGGAAACCACAAGGCTTAATAACGATAATGTAGGAAATGTTTTTGGCGGTAGATATGGCAGTATAAAGGAAACCAACAAAAGGACTGCTGCAACTATATTGCCCCAATAAATCATTTTATTGAAAAACTTCCGCATTATTTAGTCGTCTTTTCCAGCTTTGAATAAAAAGTCCTTTTCCTCTTTGGTAAGGCTTTCATAACCACTTTTTCCTATTTTGTCTAAAATTCCGTCTACCTTTTTTTGGTGGTCGGTTTTCGCCGCTTTCGGTTTAGAACGCGCCGGATTGTTTTGTGTTGTACGGTGTACTGTTTTAAAAGGTTTTTTACTTCTGGGCTTAAAAAGATTGGCTACCCAATCCATAAAATTTTCAAACCATTTACCTATATCGTTTCCTTTGGCAAGCTGAATTGCATAAATATAACCAAAGATAGCTCCGCCCACATGGGCCATTAATCCACCTGCATTGCCCGAAGAGGGTATGCGAACCAAATCGAAAAGAAAAAGGAAAAGCGCGATATGCCAAAGTTTTAGGGTGAAGGTAAAAATACGTACTTCGGTATTTGGCGAATAAGTGGCTATAAAGACCATGATTGCCGTTACCGCACCCGATGCGCCAATTAAAAACCCTCGATTCTGTTCGAAGGCAGGAAAAAGATTATAAGCTATAACAAATAACAATCCGCCAAACAGCGCACCCAATAAGTAAACCGTCAATAATCGTTTCCCTGTAAACAGATTTAGAACTATCTGCCCGAACCAATATAGCCACAACATATTGAACAGAATATGCAAAAAGCCAAAATGCAAAAAACCATAGGTAATTAGTGACCATGGTCTAAACAATATTGAATCCAGGTCGTCGCTCAAAATAAACCAACGGGAAAAATATTGCGGACTGGTACTTAAAATAAATGACCCTAAATACACCAATAAAAATACGGCTACATTAATTACAATGAGCTTCACCAAAATATTGGCCATTTTATACTGATATAAAAAATTAGTTGCAGCCATAGTTAATTCCAGCGATGATCGTTAAAACTATTTTTTTTCCAATACCACGCCATAATGAAGCCAAACAAAGCGCCCCCAAGGTGGGCAAAATGGGCAATGCCAGTTTGTGCTCCGGAAATTCCCAAAATTAAATCCAGTACAATAAGTCCCGGAATAAAATATTTAGCCTTAACCGGTACTGGGAGAAACATCAACATCAACTCTACATTTGGAAACATAATTCCAAAGGCCACCAAAACTCCATAAATGGCTCCGGAAGCTCCCAAGGCAGGGACGTTCCAGGCAGAAAATGCTCTTTGTAATACGCCTGTATCTATCCCTAAAATTTCTCTATAGGAACCTGGCGTTAAAGTGTTATTGAACATGCTCCAAACATCTGCACTTGGGCTGCCAAGCGCAACTATTTCATTAAAACCTGCATGAAAGAAATAATAATTTACAAGGCTATAAATTAAAGCCGAACCCAATCCTGCGGAAAAGTAGAAGAACAAAAACTTTTTCTGTCCCCAGCGCATTTCCAAGGCCGAACCAAATGCCCACAGGGCGTACATATTAAAAAGAATATGAAAAAGCCCCCCATGCATAAACATGGATGTAAGCGGCTGCCATAATTGGAAATTAGGATTCTCAAAATAAAAAAGCGCGAATAGGCGCTCTGCCAATCCGTTTGTAAAATATGATCCTATAAAAAATAGGACATTAATAATTATTAAAAATTTTACTGCATCTGTTATTCTTCCCATATTTATTTCCGCCATAGGCGGGAATCGTTTTGTACCCTAATTGGGTTTGTTCTACATAAATTTTTTATCCAAATCATTCACTTCAAGAGTAGTGAAAACTGGTTTGTTGGTTGGACTAACTGTTGGCTCCTTACAAGCAAAGAGCTGATTTATTAAATGTTCGCGTTCCTCCCTATTGAGGGAAATGCCTGTTTTTATTGCCATACTTGCGGCCATTGATTTTGCCAACATATCATTCTGGCTAAAACCGCTATCGGGCACTTCTTCTTTTATATCGTGCACCAATTGGCTGAGCAAATTTACAACATGGCTTTCTAGAATCAGCACCGGAATTCCGCTAATCTCTATTGTTTCATCCTTCAATTCTGAAAAAACAAAACCGGTGTGTTCCAATTGTTCCCTAATTTTCTCAATAATTGCCACATCTGGCTTTGAAAAATGCAACTGCAACGGAAACAATAATTGTTGGCTCACGGCTTCCTTCACCGCGATATTCTTTAATAATTCCTCATAAAGAATACGTTGGTGCGCCAAATTTTGGTGAATTACCATCATTCCGCTTTTCAACGGACTTACAATATATTTATTTTGGATTTGAAGCGTAACCTGTCCCGTTTCGGTTTCTTTACTGTCAAAAAGGCTGCCGGTTACCTCTTCGCTCTCAAACTCCATGTGCATATCTCCGCTGAATGATCGCTCTTCGGGTATTTGGGAAGCGCCAAAGCCGGCATTCTGGGTGTCATCCTTTAAACCTACATACAATGATTCCCAAGATTGGGCTTGCTCTCTTTTAAAAGGGAAATTGATATTGCCCTGTTTGGCCTTTTCCTTAAACGGATTAAAATCCCTATCTACATCTATAGATGGTGCTGTAGGGGCTTTTTTACTGTATTCATAAGGCGTATCAAAACCTTTGTCCCTTTCAAAATCAAGAACGGGAGCAATATTGAACTGCCCCAAACTATGTTTTACCGTGGCACGAAGCATGGCATAAATAGCATGCTCATCGTCGAACTTTATTTCGGTTTTTGTAGGGTGAATATTTATATCTATAGAATGTGGGTCTACATCCAAAAACAGGAAGTACCCCGGATGTACATCGTTTTTCATCAAGCCTTCAAAAGCTGAAGAAACAGCATGGTGCAAATACGGACTTTTAATAAAACGGTCGTTTACAAAAAAGAACTGCTCGCCCCTACTTTTTTTGCTGTATTCGGGTTTCATTACAAAACCTTCAATTTTTAAAATTTCTGTCTCCTCGCTAACGGGCACTAGTTTTTCGTTGGTTTTACTGCCGAAAATATTTACAATTCGTTGACGAGAATTAGAGGAAGGAAGGTTAAAAACATCGCTACCATTGTGAAGCATTTGAAACGCAACATTTGGGTGTGCTAAAGCCACTCGGTGAAATTCGTCAATAATATGGCGGGATTCAACAGGATTGCTCTTTAAAAAATTGCGCCTTGCGGGAATGTTATAAAATAGATTTTTTACTGAAATGGTCGTACCCTTTGGCACTACGGCTGGGTCTTGGGCAATTACTTTACTTCCTTCGATGGTTAAATGAGTTCCTATTTCAGAATTCTCGGTCCTTGTTTTAAGCTCAACATGTGCAATAGCGGCAATGGAAGCCAATGCCTCGCCGCGGAACCCTTTTGTATGAAGGTTAAAAAGATCTTCAGCCGATTTAATTTTGGAAGTTGCGTGGCGCTCAAAACTAAGACGAGCGTCGGTAACGCTCATGCCTGAACCATTATCAGTAACCTGAACAAGGGTTTTGCCCGCATCCTTTATTACCAATATTATTGAAGTTGCATTAGCATCTATGGCATTTTCCAATAATTCCTTGACCACAGAAGCAGGCCGTTGCACGACCTCGCCAGCCGCAATTTGATTTGCAACATGATCTGGTAATAACTGAATAATGTCTGCCATTAAAATTTATGCGTAGAAAATAGATAAATCGAAATCGATGATAAATAGGAAAAGCAGGACCAGAATTGCTATAATGACCATTAATCTGCGGCTCGCTGTTTTATCAGACGATTGTCTTAAATCTGCCCAAGCAGTCTTAAATTTTCCCTTTAAGCCTTGGTTATCGCCAACGGTTGTTCTGTATTGGTCAAATTTATGCCCCATTGAAAATGGGCTGCTATCACCATCAAACTCGAAATGCCGTGGTTTATAGCTGTATTTTTTGTTTTTTCTCTTGCCTATTAATCCCATAATTGTCGTGCTTCAAAGTTACTGAAAATAGTATGTTTTCTAAAGTAATATTGTAGCCATTTTAAACAATTACCATACCAAGAGGGGGTGTATTCAGTATTCAGTGGTCAGTGCTCAGTGGTCAGTGGTCAGTGGACAGTGTTCAGTGTTCAGTGTTCAGTGGTTAGTGTTCAGAAGCAGTAGGCTGAAATCACCAATAACGACTTTACGATTATCTCCTAACTTCTAACTTGAAACTTGAAACCTGAAACCTAAAACTTGGATTCCTTCCGCAGCTGTGCCATTTTAATTGCTGCAATTGCGGCCTCTGTGCCTTTGTTGCCGTGTTTGCCACCGCTTCGGTCTATGGCTTGTTGCATATTGTTATCTGTAAGCACGCAAAAAATTACGGGAATATTGCCTTGTACATTTAGGTCTTTTATGCCTTGTGCAACAGCTTCACAAACATAATCGAAGTGTTTTGTTTCTCCCTGAATTACGCTTCCAATAGCTATTACTGCATCGAGCATATCGTAACTTTGGGTAATTCGTTTGCAGCCATAAATAAGTTCAAAGCTGCCCGGAACATCCCAACGAACAATGTTTTCATTAATAGCGCCGCAGTCTTTTAAGGCGTCAAAAGCGCCTTGGAACATCCCTTCGGTAATGTTGTGATTCCACTCTGAAACAACAATCCCAAACCGAAAATCTTTCGCGTTTGGGATTGTGTTTTTATCGTAAGCCGATAAATTTGTATTTGCTGTAGCCATTTATTTATTCATTGCCTCGGCGCGACCGGTGTAGATTTCAGCTTTTGTAGCTTCGGTTGCACTTGGATATTCGTCTGCTATTTTTTTGAAATGCGCCAGTGCCTTATCATTTTGGTTTAAAGTCATTGCGGCAATACCAGCTTTCAAAAGAAAACGTGGCGTTGTAAAATCGTTGGTACGCATAGAGGCAGCTTCTTCGTAATACTTCAAAGCGTCCTCATTCTGTCCCAATTGTACGAAAGCATCGCCAATTGCACCTTTTGCCAATGGCGCCAACATATCATCATCACTGCTGAATTTATCTAAATATTCAATAGCCTCTGGATATTTGTTGGTATTTAAATAAGCCATACCAGCATAGTAATATGCAAGATTGGCTGCACTTGTACCGCTGTAGTTTTCAATAATATCGATAAAGCCGTATTTACCATCGCCACCTTGAAGTGAAAGATTGTAAAGTGAATCTTTTGCAGGAGCCGTTAAAGCCTGTTCCCAATAGTTTTGGGCCTGGAACAATTCGTTCATTGCTTCAGCTTCTTTTGGAGCTTTTATATACTGATCGTATGCAAAGTATCCCAGAACACATACAGCCACCACTATAATACCGGCTAAAATGCCTTTTTGGTTTTTTTCTACCCAAGCTTCCGTTTTTGATGCGCCTTCGTCTAGCGTATTAAATACTTCTGCCGTAGTACTGTTTTCTTCAAGCTGATCTTGTTTCTCAGCTTTTGTTCTTGGTTTGCCTCCGCGTTTATTGTACGTTGCCATAGTTATAGGTTATTGTGGCGCAAAAATAAAATTTTTAATGGAATTTAAAAGGAATACTATTTCTTATTTTTTAATAATTTGCAATCCACCTATCCATAGTGCATGGAGCATCTAGAAAGTAAATAATATTGCGCCTTTTGTAACACATAAAACAAAAGAACGTAAGACGTGCGCCAAAATCAGCGCAAACATCTTATTTTTACAACTTTTTAATCTGTTTCCTGAATTAATTTCCAAAGATTTTAGGCTTACGTTCTAGGTCTAAATATCTTAAGTCCATTTATATGATTTTACAAAAACTCTCCTTACTCAATTACAAAAACTTTGAAGTAGAATCTTTCGAATTCGACCCAAAGATTAATTGCTTTGTGGGTAATAATGGGGTTGGAAAAACCAATGTGCTGGATGCTATATACCATCTTTCCTTCGGGAAAAGTTATTTCAACCCAATTACTTCCCAAAATATAAAACACGGCGAAGAGTTTTTTGTGGTTGAAGGTTTTTATGACAGAAAGGAAACTCCCGAAAAAATTGTTGTAAGCGCAAAAAAAGGGCAGAAAAAAATTATAAAACGCAACGGCAAGACCTACGATAAATTTAGCGAGCATATAGGGTTTTTGCCCTTGGTTATTATTTCGCCAGCAGATAGGGACTTGATTATTGAAGGGAGCGACACCCGACGCAAATTTATTGATGGCGTAATTTCGCAGCGCGATGCAGATTACCTGAATACCCTACTTACATATAATAAAGTATTGGCCCAGCGTAATTCGCTGCTTAAATATTTTGTGGCAAATAACACTTTTAACCAAGATACCATTGATATTTATAATGAGCAGCTGCATACTTTCGGCACGTCTATTTATGGAAAGCGCATGGCTTTTTTAGAGGAATTTTTTCCTATTTTTCTGAACAGGTACAAATCTATAAGCAGTGGTGACGAAAGCATTAATCTGTTATATGAAAGCCAATTGCAGGAAAATGATTTGGCTACCTTGCTGAAGAAGAATATTGCAAAAGATAGAATTTCGCAATACACCAATTTCGGTATCCATAAAGACGATTTGGTCTTTGAAATTGATGGGCATCCAATTAAAAAATTTGGGTCGCAGGGACAGCAAAAATCGTATCTTATTGCCTTAAAGTTGGCGCAATTCGATTTTATTAAAAATCATTCAAAAACAAACCCTATATTGCTATTGGATGATATTTTCGACAAGTTGGACGAAACGCGGGTAGCACATTTAATTAGTCTGGTTGATAAGGAAAATTTTGGCCAGCTGTTTATTAGCGATACCCATGCCGAACGTACCGAAGAAGTAATTAAAAAAGTGCATCAAACCTATAAAATGTTTTCACTAAAATAATAACGCTGCGTTCTCTGCGCCAATGCGGTTTAATATTTACCACAAAGGCGAAGAGGTGGCAAAGAAAATTAAAAAAGAAATGGATTATAAAATCATCATAATACTTTCGCTTTCGATAGCGTCCTGCGAAAAACCGAATCCTGAAGAGCAAAAACAAAAACTCAGCGGCTATTGGGAAATACAGACCGTAAAAATGCCCAATGGCGAAAACAAGGATTTTGCAATAAACACTGTTTTAGACTATATTGAAACTACGGCAGACAGCGGGGTGCGCACCAAAGTTTCGCCTAAGTTTGATGGCACTTTCGCTACTAACGGGGTTTCGGAAAATTTCACTTTAAATATTGAAAATGACAGTTTGCGCATGCATTATAAAACCGCCTTTGACACTTGGACAGAGACCGTGATTGAAGCAAAAGACAGTACGCTGATAGTTAAAAATAGGGACAACAAAATTTATAAATATTCAAAAAGCTCCCTATCCCCAAAAAGCGGGACCTAAGCTGTGGGCTAGATGACTGAGGAGAAATGATTAATGATTATTGTCTAATGTCTAATGCAATATTGCTCTAAACCCATAAACTTTTAAACTCATAAACCTCTAATCTAAACTTTTTTCAATGGCAAAACGATACGCAGAAAATATATCTATTGGCGACGCGCTAAAGGAATTCATCGGTAAAAACAGGCTGGATAAAGGTTTGGACAAAGTGAATGCCAAAGAAGCGTGGGACACGGTTATGGGCCATGCCATTTCAAAATATACTACAGATATAAAGCTAGATCGCGAAACCTTGTACGTGCAACTTTCCTCTTCGGTATTACGTGAGGAATTAAGCTACGGCAAAGAAAAAATTATGAAATTGCTTAACGAGGAATTAGGAAAGGAATTGATTAAAAAATTGGTGCTGCGTTAAAGTGAAAATACAATAAAAACGTAGGCGCGCGATTAATCGCGCGCCTACAGCAAAAAAAAACGCCTTCCCAATTGGGAAGGTGTTTTCAGTTAAAATATTTTCTAAATGTTTAGAACATTTCGCGACCTGCAAAATGAAAAGCACCTTCAATAGCTGCGTTTTCATCGCTATCACTTCCGTGTACGGCATTTTCGCCTATAGAAGCTGCATATAATTTACGGATAGTACCTTCAGCTGCATCAGCTGGGTTGGTAGCACCAATTAAAGTACGGAAATCTTCCACAGCGTTTTCTTTTTCAAGAATGGCTGCAACGATTGGTCCGCGAGTCATATATTCTACCAATTCGCCATAAAATGGGCGCTCACTGTGTACTGCATAAAATGCCTGGGCATCTTGTGTAGTCATGTGGGTAAGTTTCATCGCTACGATTCTAAACCCTGAAGCGTTTATCTTGTCAAGAATGGCACCAATGTGTCCTTTTTCAACCGCATCTGGCTTTAACATTGTGAATGTTCTGTCTGTTCTCATTTTGTTTTTTAAAATTTCGGCAAAAGTAGGTATAATAATTCCAACATTCAAAAGGTTATCTTTTTCATTTGCAAAAAACTAAAATTCCACCAATAAGTCCAACCTATTTTTAAATAGAAACGTCGATAAAATTTTCCGTTTAAAATGCATTTGAATGGTTTCCTCTTTTGGGGGTTAGGGGGCTTTTATCGTATCTTCGCCACCTATGAAAAAAGAGACTACCCAAATAGTAGAAAAGCTGTTGGCCTCGCCACAGAAAATTGTAATCGTGGGCCATAAAAACCCTGATGGCGATGCAGTTGGGTCATGTTTGGGCCTATCTTTATTCTTGAAGAGTTTAGGCCATAGCACCACGGTTGTTATGCCCAACGACTTCCCAGATTTTCTAAAATGGCTGCCAGGGGTTGAGGATGTAATTATTTATGAAAGGGAAAAGGAAAGAACGACCGAGCTTACAGAGGGTGCAAATATTATATTTACCTTAGATTTTAACAGTTTGGATCGCGTTGGCGAATTGCAAACTGTTTTGGAAAATACGTCTGCAAAATTTGTGATGATAGACCATCACCAACAACCTGCAGACTATGCCGTAGCCACTTACAGCGATGTTAAAATGAGCTCAACTTCCGAAATGGTTTATCATTTTATGGATGCGTTGGGCCATGCTGAAAAACTTTCGCAGGCAATAGCTACCAATTTATATACAGGTATTATGACCGATACGGGTTCATTCCGATTTTCCTCTACGAGTCCGACAACTCATAAAGTTGCCGCAAAACTAATTGAAGCGGGGGCGGAAAGTGCAATTATAAACCAGAATGTTTACGATACCAACAGTCCGGAGCGTATGAAATTATTGGGGGTGGCGCTCAATAATCTGGTTATTTTGCCGGAATTGCACACTGCCTACATTACCCTTACCCAAAAAGAATTGGACCAACATAATTTTAAAAAGGGCGACACGGAAGGGTTTGTTAATTACGCGCTTTCGGTAAAGGGAATTTATTTCGCCGCTATTTTTATTGAAAACAAACAGGAAAGCATTGTAAAAATTTCGTTTAGAAGCAAGGGGCATTTTTCGGTGAACGATTTTGCCCGAAACCACTACAGCGGCGGGGGTCATATTAATGCCGCGGGCGGAAAAAGTTCGCAAGACCTTAACAAAACCATAAACGAATTTATTAGTATCTTGCCACGATATAAAAAGGAACTCACAAATGCTTCATAAGCTGCTATATAGTATTTTATTTTTCGCCTTAATTATTTCTTGTAAAAGTCCGGAAGCCCGACGCCCAGTGCAAAGTTCTTCAGGAACCTTTATAAAGGAATCTGCAGAGCGCAACAAAAAAATCTACGACGAAGAGAAAATTTACATCGAAAAAATCATGGCCAATGATTCGGCCAACGAGTATATATCTTCCGAAAATGGGTTCTGGTATTTTTATAACGTGAAGGATACCGCAAATACCGAAATGCCAGAATTGGGCGATATCGTAAAATTCACCTACGATATAAAAGATCTTAATGGCAGCG
>CAXBDO010000027.1:0-14201 GCA_963974165.1 uncultured Aequorivita sp. | reverse complement strand
CAAAGGAGCCATCCAGGCGCTATCTCGTTTTGCAAGATAATCGTTCACCGTTACAAGATGAACGCCATTACCAGCAAGAGCGTTAAGATACATTGGCAATGTTGCCACCAAGGTTTTTCCTTCCCCTGTATGCATCTCGGCAACTTTACCTTCGTGAAGTGCAACCCCTCCAATCAACTGAACATCGTAGTGCACCATATCCCAAGTAATGGGTTTTCCGGCGGCATCCCAAGAGTTTTTCCAGATTGCTTTGTCATCCTCAAGGCTTACATAACTTTTTGTTGCGGAAATTTCGCGGTCAAATTGGTTTGCGGTAACTTCAATGGTTTCGTTAAACTTAAAACGTTTTGCGGTTTCTTTCATTACCGCAAATGCTTCGGGAAGTATTTTTGTAAGGGTCGCTTTTTCTACTTCGTAGCGATCATCCTTCAACTTGTCTATTTGATTGTAAATTTCTTCTTTTTTGTTGATGTCCTGCTCGGTTTCCGATTGTTTTTCAAGGGCATCAATTTGGTCCTGAATTGCTTTTTGGGCAACTTTTATTTCTTTTCTGAAGAAATCTGACTTGGCCCGAAGCTCATCGTGGGAAAGCTTTTCTATGGTAGCTTCGTGTTTTTTAACTTCATTTACAAGTGGCTGTATATCGCCAATATCTTTTTTGGACTTATCGCCCACAAAAATCTTTAGTACGTTATCTAATATTCCCATGATGTTATTTTATTTTGAGGTGTTGCGGGGCAGCACTGTTTTGTAATTTTTATTTACGGATGCTAAAACGAGGTCTCAACTTCGCTCCAGATTTCCGTTATGTTTTTTCCACCGCCAATACACGAATAATTATACAATTTTCGTGTTTTCGTGGTACTGTTTTTCAATACTTTTTAAATAAAAAAAAGCCTCTAAAAGAGACTTTTTATATTATTTTTTAATGTTTCCCAAAATCTTGGGAATTAATATTCATCCTCGTTCCAGAGATAATCGTCGTCTGTTGGGTAATCGGCCCAGATCTCTTCAATAGAGTCATAAGAGTCGCCCTCATCTTCAATTGCCTGAAGGTTTTCCACTACTTCTAGTGGAGCACCGGTCCTGATCGCGTAATCAATCAATTCATCTTTCGTTGCGGGCCAGGGTGCATCACTTAAATAGGATGCTAATTCTAATGTCCAGTACATAGCACTTTAGGTTTTTATTTTCTGCAAAAGTAATTTTTTAGATCAAAAAGTCAAGTAAAATCTCAATTATTTCTGCTATATTTTAAAGAACGTTTGTTTAGCCCTGATTTTGAAGTAGTTACAAAATAATAAATTATTGAATTATTTGTTTCAAAACGGGGTAATTGGTTGTTTTTTATTGTTTTAATAACCCAATGACCCTTAACTCAATTTCTTCGGAATCCATTGTGTCTCTTCTGCGTTTAGGTCTTTAGACAACTTTCGTGCCAGCACAGTAGAATTTCCGCCAGGCAAGATGAAGTGTGTCATTGGTGGCAGGGCATCGTTCATGCTGTCCATTTCATTTTCAAGTAGGATAATATCTTCCTCCTCAATTTTAGGAATATTTAGGCGCTCCTTTCCACTTTTTAAAGTTGCTTTTTCTGGGTCTGTGGCCAAAATGGCGCCCAAAGTGAATAGCCTATCCTGTATATGTATAAGAATTTCCTTGCTTCGCGAATCTATATCTTGGGTGCGAATTAAGCCGAGGTATGAATTCAATTCATCTACCGTTCCATAACTTTCAATTCGGATGTTGTGCTTTGGAACTCGGGTACCACCGAATAGGGCCGTAGTGCCTGCATCGCCGGTTTTGGTATATATTTTCATAAAATGATTCTTGTTAATTGATTTCGGTTTGCCGGTTCAAATTTATAGATTACACTTTGAAAAAGCTCCCCCTGAATTCACCAAGACAAAAAAATTGATCTTTTATAAACTGAACACTGAACACTGAACACTGAACACTGAACACTGAACACTGAACACTGAACACTGCGACTGAACACTGCCTACTTTTTTACATCCTCGCCACGTTCTTTTTTGCGTTCGTAATAACTGCTCCTGAAATTTTTGTTTCTTCGATTACGAAGGTTAGTTGCATTGCTTTTATTCCAGAAATAGAGAATGGCCAAAAGAAGTATTCCGCCAATTATTAAAACAATGGGATTTGAAAGGTCGAGATTCATTTTTCAAATATAAAGTTTGAAGAGGGAAGATTAAAATTATTTTTTTGACTCACCACTCACCACTTATTTCCTAGTATCGCTCTCAACAATGCCATCCCGCAAACGGATGATCCTATGGGCATTTTCTGCAATATCTTCTTCGTGCGTTACAAGTATAACGGTGTTTCCTGCCTTATGGATATCTCCAAAAAGTTTCATTATTTCTTCTGATGTTTTAGAATCGAGATTTCCGGTAGGCTCATCGGCTAAAATGATGGAAGGTTTGTTTACCAATGCTCTTCCCACTGCCACACGCTGGCGTTGCCCTCCAGAAAGCTGATTGGGTTTATGGTCCATTCTATCTGCCAGGCCCACATCGGTCAATACCTGTTTGGCTCGCTCAGTCCTATCGCTTTTAGAAGCGCCTGCATAAACCATGGGCAAGGCTACGTTTTCGAGGGCGGTGGTGCGGGGAAGGAGATTAAAGGTTTGAAATACGAAACCAATTTCCTTGTTTCTTATTTCAGCCAATTGATCATCGGTCATATTACTAACATCCTTGCCGTTAAGCTCATAACTACCAGAAGTAGGAGTGTCTAAACATCCCAAAAGATTCATTAAAGTTGACTTCCCAGAACCGGAAGGACCCATTAAAGCTACGTATTCGCCTCGGTTAATGTCTAGGTCTATTCCCTTTAAAACTTTTACTACTTCGCCTCCCAAAGGAAAATCGCGGGTAATATTTCGAATCTTAATCAATATGCTCATAGGTGCTTTTTCAATATATGCTATAGGACGCAAAGGTGGTCGGGATGTTACAGGGAGGGATTTCAAATAACAAATTCCAAATTCCAAATTTCAAATAAATCCCAAATCCCAAATCCCTTTTTTCCTAAACTTCTAAACTTCTAAACTCTTAAACTCCTCAACTCCTAACTTTCCAAAAATTCAAATTCGAATTATAAAATGTTGCTTAGGCTGTTCTTTTCTAAAAAAAACCAATCCCCATCTAAAAGTATCAATACTAACGGTCACCTTTTCGTTGACAATTATTTGCTGCCATGCGGCGGTCATATCCCTGCTCCAGTAAATATCATCAAAAATTATAATGGAATCGTTGTGGGTATTTTTTAAAAGCGAATTAAAATAGCCCAAGGTTCGTTCGCCATTATGATCGCCATCAACAAAAATAAGATCGTATTTTTCGTCCGCATTTTCAGAAAGAAAATCCTTAAAAAGTTTTTCGTGGATCTGAATATTGTGCAGATTGAATTTTTCAAAATATTGTTGGGCCTTGCTCAAGGTATTTGGACAACCTTCCACAGTATTGATAGCTGCAAATTCATTTGAAACGGAAAGGGGCATTGTGCCGAGGCCTAAAGATGTTCCCAATTCCAATATGTTTTCACTTTGAAAATATTTCGCCAATCTGAAAAGCAATTTTTGCCTTTTCTTTTTCATTCCCGCATTTTTAAGGACGGCCGTAACTTTTCTGGCATTGCCCTTAAAGACTCGCGAACCCTGGCCAAAATCCTTCATTTCTATCAAAGAAGTATCCTGCCTTAGCGCTTGGCGGTGTTTTTTCAGAATTTCATATTCCGGGTATTTCGTTTTATCGTTGAAGCATTTGGTAACCAAGCTATAAACAAAAGGGGAGTGTACCCCGTGTTTGTTTTTGGAGAGCCGAACAAATTTTATAAAATTTTTGTACTGATGAATCACGGAAGAAAGTTAATGGTAAAATTTTAATTGAAAAACAGCAACAATAATTTTAAATAGATTATAAGAAATTGACTCCGCGCCCTCTGCGCCTTTGCTGTGATAATTTAACCGCAAAGGCGCGAAGAGCGCAAAGAGCGCAAAGTTATTCTATAAATATCTGACCGCTGACCAATTATTCCCCCATTTTGGAAGAAAGCTCGAACCAGCGTTCGGTCTGCTTTTCAATCTTATCTATAATTTCCTGAAGCTTTATGGATTGCTTGTCAATTTCTCCCCCGTCCCAATTTTCGGTGGCGAATTTATTTTGAAGTTCGTCGCGGTTTTTTTCAAGATTGGCTATTTCCTTTTCCAATTTATTGAACTCCTTCTGCTCGTTGTAGTTTAATTTTGCGGGGCCAGTATCTTGTTTCCAATCCTTTTTTACTTTGGTAGCAGCTTCACTTGCTTCGCGTTTTTCCTGAATATTACTGTCTTCATATGTTCTAAAATCGGAATAGTTTCCCGGAAAATCCTCAACCTCCGAATTTCCTCTAAAAACGAAAAGGTGATCTACAATCTTATCCATAAAATAACGGTCGTGGGAAACAACCAAAAGACAGCCAGGAAAGTCCAATAGAAAACTTTCAAGCACATTTAGGGTAACAATATCAAGATCGTTTGTAGGTTCATCGAGAATTAAAAAGTTTGGGTTTTTAATAAGAACGGTGCATAAATAAAGGCGCTTACGTTCACCACCGCTAAGTTTTTCAACGAAATCGTATTGCTTTTTTGGATCGAAAAGAAAACGTTCCAAAAGTTGTGATGCGGAAATTATCTTTCCCTTCTTCAACGGAATATATTCTCCGTATTCTTTTATAACATCTATAACCTTTTGGCCTTCTTTAATATTTATTCCCGCCTGGGTGTAATATCCAAATCTAACGGTGTCGCCAACAACCACTTTTCCCGAGTCGGGTTTTATGGCGCCGGTTAAAATATTTAGGAATGTTGATTTTCCTGTTCCGTTCTTGCCAATAATACCAACCCTTTCGCCACGGTTGAAATTATATTCAAACTTATCCAGCAACATTTTATCGCCAAATGATTTTGAAACTTTATGAAGTTCAACCACTTTGGTGCCCATGCGTTCCATGTTTAGCTCCAATTGAACTTGGTGGTCGTTTCGGCGTTTGCTGGCGCGATCTTTAATTTCGTGAAAATCGTCTATTCGGCTTTTGCTTTTTGTAGTTCGGGCCTTAGGTTGACGGCGCATCCAATCTAATTCCTTTTTGAAAAGCTGTTTCGCCTTGCCGGTTTCGGTGGCTTCGTTTTCTATACGGGCGTCGCGTTTTTCAAGATAATAGCTGTAATTTCCTTTGTAACCGTATAAAATGCCTTCGTCCAATTCAACAATTTCGTTACAAACCCGTTCCAAAAAGTAACGGTCGTGCGTTACCATAAAAAGGGTGAAATTTTCCTTTGCGAAAAGATTTTCCAACCATTCAATCATTTCAAGATCTAAGTGGTTGGTGGGCTCATCCATTATCAATAAATCTGGAGTGGTGAGCAAGGCATTGGCCAATGCCAAGCGCTTTTTCTGTCCGCCGCTAAGATTGCCCACTTTTGCCTGTAGGTCATCCAATTTTAATTTGAAAAGAATCTGTTTATAGCGCGTTTCGAAATCCCATGCCTGGTGTGCATCCATGGCATCGAATGCTTTTTGGAACGCCTCGGCATCATCCGGATTTTCCATTGCATGTTCGTAGCGCTCAATTATTTTCAGAATTGGGTTATCTGAGGAAAATATGGTTTGTTCTATTGTTAATTTGGGGTCCAAATCTGGTTCTTGTGGTAAATAGGCAATTTTAAGTCCTTTTCGGAAAACAACGTTGCCGGTGTCGGCCTTGTCATTTCCGGCCAAAATATTTAAAAGGGAAGTTTTTCCGGTGCCATTTTTGGCAACGAAACCAATTTTCTGGCCTTCATTTATTCCAAAGGAGATATTCTCAAACAAAGGCTTCATCCCGAAGGATTTGGATATATTTTCTACTGAAAGGTAATTCACGGGTTGTATTTTCGGCAAAAGTACTGTAAATGTTTAATGATTACAGACTAATGAATAAATTGTTGGAAATATTTGAAGAGCTAGGCCGTTGTAACTTTAAGCAATTATTCCTAAAAACCGAAACAGTGAACATTGAACATGGAAATGTTTCATTATTAACCGCGTTACTTTATATTTGCCCCATAACATCCCTCATTTTATGAAGCTAACGCATGTTCTGCTTTTTTTAATTTTCGTAATGTGCACCATTTCGTGCGTATCTACCAAACAGCTTACCTATTTGCAGGAAGATACCAGTGGTTCGGATACCTTAGCGATTTTAAGAAAGAAGCAGGAGCCTTACCGACTTCAAATAAACGATCTTTTAAGTATTAGGGTAAAGGCGTTAGATCAAGAAACAGTAGGAGTATTTAACCCAATTAGCGATGCCAACCTTAATGCCACTGGCGAGGAACGTTTGTATTATGACGGCTTTGTGGTAGATGTGCATGGCAATATCCGTATGCCAAGTTTGGGTGAAATAAATGTGTTGGGCTATACCGTTGATGAGGTGAGGGAAAAACTGGAAGAAATTTTACTTAGAGATTATTTTAAGGCAGAGGCAAATGTATTTGTAACGGTTAAATTAGCCGGTATTCGATATACCATTAATGGTGAAATAGGCAGCCCGGGATCGAATATTATTTACAGAGACCAAGTAAGCATTATGGAAGCCATTGCCAATAGTGGCGATATTACAATAACGGGCGACAGGAGCGATGTGGTTATTATTCGCCAATATCCAGCGGGGCAGAAGGTGCACCATATAGACCTCACAAAATTGGAGGCAATGAATTCTCCTTATTACTACATTAAACCAAACGATTTAATTTTAGTCAACCCATTGCCGCAAAAATCTTTGGGTACGGGAACGACGGGGCTGCAATCTTTTACTACAATTATTTCGGTTACAACCGTTTTAGTTACAACCATATTATTGTTTGTTAGATTATAAAATATGAAGGAGGAATTCGAAATAAACGAAACCCATACTACATTTGACTTTAAAGGTTTTCTCTTTCGCCTTTTGGGCCACTGGCCGCTTTTTTTGATTTCCCTAATCCTGGGTTTTTCAATTGCCTATTACGTTAATGTACGCAAGGTGCCCGTTTATAGAATGGAGAATATGATCTCTATTAAAGACGACCAAAACCCCTTTTTCACCTCGACCACTAGCCTAACTTTCAACTGGGGCGGGACTACGGATAAAGTAAATACGGCGGTTATTTCATTAAAATCGCGGTCGCATAATGAACAAGTGGTGGAGCGTCTTCAATATTTCCTAAAATATTTGAAGGATGGAAAATACCAACAGGTAAATGCATATAAGCAAACCCCATTTTTAGTTGAGGTGGATACTACCCAACCCCAAATGCTTAATAGGCAGATTAAGGTGGTGTTCAAAGATTCAGTTAATTTCGATTTAAGTGTAGATTTTCAGGAAGTAAACAGTATTACCCTTCAAAATTATAGCACTAAAGAAAATACTACTAAGACTGTTGAGAGCGGAATATTCAAGAAAAGTTATAAGATAGGGCAGCATATAAAACTGCCATTTTTCAGTGGGGTATTTATGCCTAACCCCGATGTTATTTCGCAACCTGGAAAGCCGTATTATTTAGTTTTTAATAACTACGACGGCATAGTTCAAAGGTATTTGGGTATACAGGTAGATGCCGAGAGCAAGGGTTCATCGGTGTTAAGGCTGAGTCTGACAGGAGATAATAAGGCACAGTTGGTAGATTATTTAAATACCTCAGTCCAAGTTTTAAGTGAAGATATGCTGGACCGTAAAAACCTCTTCGCCACTAAAACTATTAGGTTTATAGATAGTAGCCTTGCCATTAAATCGGCCGAACTTTCTACGGTTGAAAAGGAGCTGAATCAGTTTAAGAATAAAAATGCCATTTTCAATTTAGAAACTGAAGGAACGGAAATAAATACGAAATTGAGCGAATTGGATCTTCGTAAAGAAGCAGCAAACCGCGAATTGAATTATTACAATACTTTAGAGGATTATCTTAACAATCGCTCCGATTACAGAGATGTACCGGCGCCCTCAGTTGCGGGAATTTCAGAATCGAGTATTGTTAGCGGAGTGGGAAAAATAATAGCGCTGGCAGAAGAGCGCAAAAAACTTCAATATTCATTTAAAGAGGAAGCGCCTATTTTCAAGGATATAGATAGACAGATTAATGCCGTGAAAACGGTGTTGTTGGAAAATATCCGATCAACAAAAAGTTTGAAAAGTCAGGAACTTGCTAGCCTTAGCAGGGATGTTAACCGTTATGAAGGTGAAATTAGAAAACTTCCTAGCGAACAACAAGACCTTCTAAATATTGAACGCCGCTATAATCTTAGTCAAGGCACCTATAATTTGTTTCTTGCAAAACGAAGTGAAGCCGGATTGGTAAAGGCCGCGAATGTTAGTGATGTAATGATTATTGATTCTGCCAAGGATACGGGTGGAGGGCAAATCGGGCCGAACACACAGCTAAATTATATGATGGCTGGATTCTTAGGATTTTTCATTCCCTTAATGATCGTTTTTCTACGCGTTTTCGTTGACACAAAGGTGCGTAAAATAACAGATCTGAGTCGTAGTACCACTATTCCCGTATTGGGAATTATTGGTAGAAATCCGATAGAGGGCAATTTAGTAGTTTTAACCAAACCGAAATCTGCCATTGCCGAAGGTTTTAGGGCTCTGCGATCTAGTCTGCAATTCATATATAAAAAACAGGGCATACAAGGTGCTAAAACTGTTTTAATTACCAGTTCTGTGAGTGGGGAAGGAAAGACTTTTTGCTCCATCAATCTCGCCTCGGTCTTTGCGTTAAGCGAAAAGAAAACCGTTTTGGTGGGCCTCGATCTTCGGAAGCCCAAAATATTTGACGATTTCAGTATCGATAATAATATGGGGGTGGTTAATTATTTAATCAGTGAAGCAACCATCGATACTATTATCCAGAAGACGGAAGTAGAAAATCTAGACATTATTACATCTGGACCAATTCCCCCAAATCCATCGGAATTATTGATTAGTGAAAAACTGGATGAATTAATTGAGACCCTCAAAGAACGATATGATTATATAATTTTGGATTCTCCTCCATTGGGTATTGTTTCCGATTCCCTAGAGTTGATGAAGCACGTAGATGCAACATTGTATATGGCTCGTTATAATTATACGCATAAAAATATGTTTGCTTTTGTGAACGAAAAATATAAGACGGGAGAAGTAAAACACATAAGTATCGTGCTAAACGATTATACAGAGAAAACCGGCGGGGCATATGGTTACGGTTATGGCTACGGTTACGGCTATGGTTACGGCACTTACGGAAATTATGGTAATGGATATCATGAAAAAGTTAAGCCATTGGGGTTTTATGATAGATTGATGCGATTAATAAAGAGGAAATAGATCTTTTAAAACTTCATAATGCTATCGCCCCTAATAGATTGCTATTTCAATAATGTAAACCAAATCCCTTCAGATCTTATTCTATATATTTACCCACAATAAAAATCAAACTATTGGTTCCCGACAATAACGATAATTGGCTTTACGAAATTTCGGCTAAAAAGAGTGCTTTCGACCTTAATTTAAAGGAAGTATGGCGTTATCGCGATTTGTTAATTCTTTTCGTAAAACGGGATATTACCACAGTTTACAAACAGACTATTTTAGGTCCGCTTTGGTATTTTATTCAGCCCCTTTTTACATCGGTAATATTCACTTTGGTATTCAATAATTTGGGAAGCATCAGCACAGGAAGTACGCCTCCATTTTTATTTAACTTAGCAGGAATAACGGCTTGGAATTATTTTACAGCTTGCTTTACGGGAACTTCAAATACGTTCCGTAGCAATGCGGGAATATTCGGTAAAGTATATTTTCCACGGGTTATAATGCCAATGTCTGTAACCATCAGCAATCTAATGAAATTTGGAATCCAATTACTTATTTTTGTTCTGTTCTACTGCTATTATTTATTACAGGGAGCCCATTTAAGCCCGAATTTATTTCTTTTTTTATTTCCTATTTATATAATAATGATGGCATTATTAGGTTTAGGATTAGGGATGATTATTAGTTCTATGACAACAAAATACCGAGATTTAAATGTTTTGGTTGGCTTTGCAGTGTCATTGTTGATGTATGTTTCGGCTGTGCCGTATCCTCTTTCCGAAGCACGGAAAAAACTGCCTGGTTATGTAGCTGATTTTGTTGAATACAATCCTCTTACTCAAATAATTGAAGGTTTTCGATATATGTTATTGAACACGGGGAGTTTTAGTTGGTTGGGATTTTTCTATACCTTGATTGTAAGTTTAGGATTATTTCTTTTGGGGCTCGTTATTTTTAATAGAACGGAGAAATCATTTATTGATACCGTTTAGATGTAAAGTCATTTAAATGAGAAATAAGACGTAAGACGGTAAGACGTATATTGTAGGACAATTGTGCGTTTCTGATATGATTATTTAACAAGTGAAAATTATAATGGAAAATGAGAGTATGGGGTTAAATTTATAATTTTATATATTGAACTAGTTTGATACTAGGAGTTAAGTAGGGAAACGCTAGCATGAATGTAGCACTAGAGTAGTATGAAAGGTTCATGAACTATGCATTAATACAGCATGAAAGGTGCATTTAAACACGCCCAACAATACCTACATATTTTTGAAGAATACATAGAGACATTTGAAAGTAGCATTAATGTCAAATCGCAAAAAAACAAATCCCAAATCCCAAGGAACAAATCCCAATCCCAAAAAAAAACAAATAACAAAATCCGAAAATCAAATTAACAAATCACAATTCCCAAATGACAATTTTAAAGGCCGAGAATATTAGCAAGCAATACCGCCTAGGCAACGTGGGTACGGGGACGCTTTCGCACGATTTGAATCGGTTTTGGCATAACATTCGTGGAAAGGAAGATCCTTATTTGAAGGTAGGGGCGGTTAATGATAGGAATATTAAGGCAAAATCAGATTATGTTTGGGCACTGCGCGATATAAATTTTGAAGTACAGCAAGGGGAAGTTTTGGGTATTATCGGGAAGAATGGCGCAGGGAAATCTACCTTGCTTAAAATACTTTCCCGAGTTACAAGCCCAACTACGGGCGTTATAAAAACAAAAGGTCGCATAGCTTCTCTATTAGAAGTAGGCACCGGTTTCCACCCAGAGCTTACGGGAAGAGAAAATATATACCTTAACGGCGCAATTTTAGGAATGACCCGTGGTGAAATAACCGCCAAACTAGATGAGATTATAGATTTTTCCGGATGTGAAATGTATATAGACACCCCAGTAAAACGCTATAGTAGCGGGATGACTGTTCGCCTGGCTTTTGCCGTGGCAGCACACTTAGAGCCTGATATTTTGGTGGTAGATGAGGTGCTTGCCGTGGGAGATGCGGAATTTCAGAAGAAAGCGATTGGGAAAATGCAGGATATTAGTAAGGGGGAGGGGCGGACCGTGCTCTTTGTGAGTCATAATATGGGCTCCATTTTAGCTTTAACTGAAAAATGTTTGATTCTAGAAAAGGGAAGGATATTTAATTATGGAGAAACTAATAAAATTGTTGAAAATTACATACAATCAGGAATTGTTGACAAAAGCCCCTTTATCCAAGATTTAAATATAAATAAGTCGAAACCTTTTATAAATAATATCGAATTTTTAAATAAAGATAATTCACATTGCAATTTATTTATTTCTGGGCAGTATGTTAAAATTAAAATTGAGATTATCAATTTGAGCGGGAATAACTTTGAAAATTGTTATATAGGAATTGGTTTATTTAACTTAAATGAAACCATGCTTACATCTTACCGCAGTGATTTGTCAAATTGTTACTACAGCATTAAAGCTGGGAAGAATTATATTTATTGCATAATTAATAAATTACCTTTTAGTGCTGGCTCATATAGCTACAATGTCATATTAAAAGATCAAGTCATAACTTACCATAGGATAAAAGATGCAGGTCATTTAGAAATCGAAGCCGGAAATTATTATAATTCTGGAAAAATACCTGCCTCATCAATACAATCGGTGCTTGTAGATCAAAATTGGGGATAATGAAAATATTGGATAGAATAGTCAAAAAAATAATTCACAGGTTTTTACCATTTATTATAAATGAAATTGAGAAAGCCAAAAAAAACAAGGCAATAAATCTATTTAATTCTATTAAGAATAAAGGTAAAGACTCTTTTTTTTGGGGAGATGTACTTACGATATCAGACCCGTCTAAAATAGAAATAGGTTCTAATGTCCATATCGGAAATAATGCACAAATCAGAAGGAGGGTTAAGTATTGGGGACAATACGCATATTAGTAGAAATTTGGTCCTTTATACGATTAACCATAATTACAAGTCAGATGTTTTACCCTATAACGATGAAATGCTTCCAAAAAAAGTAATCATAGGTAAGAATGTTTGGATAGGCATGAATGTTTGTATAACTCCAGGAAGTGTTATTGGAGATGGGTGTATAATAGGAATGGGTTCGGTCGTTTCAGGACAAGTGCCAGCTCTATCAATTATTGGCTCTGAAAAATGGCGTATTCTTAGTAAAAGGGATGAATGGAAATATTCTGAAGTTAACAAAAAGAAAAGATTCGGCAAAGAGAATGGGTTGCTATATAAATCAGGAAATAGTCTGCTTTCAAAAATAGGTGACTCCTATACAAATCAGAGAACTTATTTAGAGATAATCAATTTTGAAGGCAAATTAGCTGTGAAAAAATCTTGGGAAAATTCTGAAGATGGTATTGAGGCTTTTAAAAGTGAAATGAATATTTACCAGCGTTTTGAAAAATATTCGTGGATACCTAAATTATATAAGACAGGAGAAAACTATCTCGTTGTAGAGTTTTTTGAAAATAAGTTTAGATTAGACCAAGTAGAGATTTCAAATAAAAATAATGAAGAAAGAAATTATTTATTAGGTGATATTATAATTTGCCTGTTGGATATATACGCTCAGAATATTGCACATTGTGACATACATTCAAAAAATATTTTTGTAACACCTAAGGGAATAAAAATAATTGATTTTGAAACATGTCAAAATTTAGCGAAAGAATTAAAATTTTTCGATTCTTATGATATTTCGGGGATTGGCTTGAACTCTCCATACCAAACGAATAATTGTTGTGTTATGAGCCCTGGGGAATTTTCTTTAAAAACTGTATTTGAAATAAAAGATATTAATCATTTGAAACTATTATTTAATGATTATTTAATTGAAAAATCATATGATATCTCCAATTCTTTTTTTACCCGAAGAACGAATGAAGATGGCAGGCACATTTTAAGAAATAAATTAGTCTATTCCACATTCGACTTGGAATTTCTTCAAATTACCAATGATAAGGGGCAGAGAGATATAAAAAAGAGATTGAATAAATTTGAAATTCAATCACTCGATATAAAAGATAAAAATGTTTTAGATATTGGAAGTAATATTGGAGCGGTTTTATTTGAAATTATGAAGATGAAGCCAAAATCTGCATTAGGTGTGGAATATGATATGGATAAAGTCAAGATATCTAATGCAATTAAGAACCTGCATTACAAAAATGATGATATTAATTTTGAACAGCTAGATATTGAAAGTTCATTATTTTTAAGCAGATGTGCGAAAGGATACGAGGTAGTTTTCTGTTTAGCCGTAATAGAACATTTAAAACAAAAGGCTCTACTTCTAGAAAATTTAGGGAAAATATGCTCAGGAACTTTGTATTTTGAAGGAAATTCAGGCACAGATACGCAATTTGTCATATCTGGATTAAAAAATGCTGGCTTTACTTCTGTAAATTTTATAGGGAATTCAGATGATGAGAAAAATGAGTTGAATAATGTTCGCCCAATGTTTATAGCTCGCAAATGAAAAAAATACTGTGTTGATGACATATAATATATTGAATTAATATTAGATTCGTGAATTCCTCTATATATTAAAATATGTTATTTAACAGATGAAATCATGAAATGTTTGTAGAAGTTTACAGAAGATGGCACGGGTTTTAAACATTCAGCTCAAAATAAATAAGTGGCCTATTTTGATTTATTCAATGAGATTAAGTAGCAATCCAATATTTAAATATTTTTTCTTAATACATAGTAAGGATTCTTTTTATTTAATGGATTAAACATTCATTGAACATAGTCCCTAACCGAAATTGCTTTCTTATTAATTTACAACGTTT
>CAXBDO010000026.1:0-14309 GCA_963974165.1 uncultured Aequorivita sp. | reverse complement strand
ATTAATGGATAGTTATAGGTAACCTTCTTCCCTTCTTCAGGCTCCGTGTTTTGGCATCTTGATAAAGAGAAATGGCGGCCACCAAAATAATTGCGGCTGCAAGAAAAATTCCATCGCCCGTATTGCCAGTGAAAAAATACAGCGTGGCAGCAACCAATAGCAAAATAACCATGGGCTCTTTAAATAAGCCAAGTATGGCCTGCAGAAAATGATTTTTCTTTTTTGATTCCAGAATGTTACTGCCAAACTTTTTGCGGGAAGCCAGCACTTCATCTTCTGTGAGACCTTGAAAATTGAAATTTTCTATATCCATTTATACAGTGTGGTTTTAAATTTTTATGTAATATAGATAGCCCCTACCAGTATATCAATGATATATATCAACCAGCTATTAAAGTTAGATTTGCGATACTTTTTGAAAATTATAGTTAAACTTGTAGTGAACATTAAAAAACAGTAGCCTAAATGGAAATTACGGAGATATTCGGATATATAGGGGCACTTTTTGTGGGAATAGTGCTTGGTCTAATTGGCGGCGGCGGATCAATCTTAACGGTGCCGGTAATGGTTTACCTCTTTTCATTAAACCCGGTGGCGGCAACAGGCTATTCACTATTTGTGGTAGGTACCACCGCACTTTTTGGTGCAGTTAGGAATATGAAGAAAAAGTTGGTCGATTTTAAAACGGCACTCATTTTTGCAACCCCAGCCTTTATTGCGGTTTATTTAACCCGAAGGTTCGTACTTCCCGCTATTCCTGAAATGCTGTTCGATATAGGCGATTTTGAATTTACGAAAAGTATTGCCATAATGATATTTTTTGCCGTGGTAATGCTGGCCGCTTCCATTACAATGATTCGCAACAAAAACACGGAGCCTGAAGAAGGGAAGAAGGTTACCTATAACTATCCATTAATAATATTGCAGGGCGTATTTCTGGGCTTTGTAACAGGCGCCGTTGGGGCGGGCGGCGGATTTCTAATAATCCCAGCTTTGGTATTACTCGCCAAATTACCGATGAAAAAAGCCGTGGCAACCTCGTTGCTAATTATTGCAGTAAATTCCTTAATTGGGTTTACAGGCGATCTTTCTACGCTGGAAATTGACTGGAAATTTCTGTTGATTTTTACCGCAATTTCAATTGTTGGAATCTTTATGGGGGTAAAATTGAGCACCTTTATTGACGGCAAAAAGCTAAAGAAAGGATTTGGTTGGTTTGTTCTGCTAATGGGTATTTATATAATTTATAAAGAAATTTCCAACTAAATCCTTTCCCTGTTAAAGTTACAACGGAATGTTTCCGTGTTTTCTATTGGGGCGTGGTACGTCTTTGGTTTCCAACATAGCGAAGGTCTTCAATAACTTTCTGCGTGTTTCGCGGGGTTGAATTACTTCGTCTATAAAACCACGCTGTGCCGCTTTAAAAGGATTGGCGAACTTTTCGGCATATTCAGCTTCCTTTTCAGACAGTTTTAACTCCGGATTTTCTGCAGCCGCAATTTCCTTTCTAAAAATTATCTCGCTGGCACCTTTGGCGCCCATCACGGCAATTTCGGCAGTTGGCCATGCGTAGTTCATATCTGCACCAATATGTTTGCTGTTCATGACGTCGTAAGCGCCGCCATAAGCTTTTCGGGTAATTACGGTAACTCGTGGCACGGTTGCCTCGCTAAGCGCGTATAATAGCTTTGCGCCATTTAAAATAATACCATTCCATTCTTGGTCTGTTCCCGGCAGAAATCCGGGTACGTCTACAAGGACCAAAAGTGGGATATTAAAACAATCGCAAAAACGGGTAAAACGCGCGCCTTTTTTAGAACTATTTACATCCAAAACCCCGGCAAGGCTCATGGGTTGGTTGGCTACAATACCAATGCTTCTTCCGCCTAGTCTGGCAAATCCTACTATAATATTATCGGCGTAATCTTTATGCACTTCAATAAAGGAATCTTCATCAATAATTCCTTGAATAACGTTATGCATGTCATAAGGTTTGTTGGCAGAATCTGGTACAATGGTTTCCAACTCATCCCTATATTCATCAGCGGCTTCAAAAGGCAATTTTTCGGTTACAGATTTATTGTTTTGTGGCAGGTAACTTAACAAAGTTTTAATTTGTTCCAAACACACTATATCATTGGCGGCGGTAAAATGTGTAACCCCACTTTTGGTAGCATGCGTTCGCGCGCCTCCTAATTCTTCCGAAGTTACATTTTCATTCGTTACGGTTTTAACCACATTGGGGCCCGTTACAAACATATAACTGCTATCCTGCACCATTAGCGTGAAATCTGTCATCGCCGGCGAATACACCGCGCCACCCGCACAAGGGCCCATTATTGCCGAAATCTGCGGAATAACGCCGGAAGCCTGTACGTTTCTGTAAAAAATATCGGCATAACCGCCCAAAGACCGAACCCCTTCCTGGATTCGCGCCCCACCAGAATCATTCAGTCCAATTACGGGTGCACCAACGCTCATTGCATGGTCCATAATTTTACAAATCTTTTCGGCGTGGGTTTCGGAAAGTGCGCCCCCGAAAACAGTAAAATCCTGTGCGAAAATATATACCAATCGCTTGTTTATAGTACCATAGCCGGTTACTACCCCATCGCCATAATACACTTCTTTTTGCATATCAAAGTCGGTGGTTCTATGGGTAACGAGTATGCCCATTTCTTCAAAAGAGCCTTCATCCAATAGATATTCCACACGCTCGCGGGCAGTTAGTTTTTTCTTTTCGTGCTGTTTGGCAATTCGTTTTTCTCCGCCGCCCATTTTGGCTTCAGAAATTATTTGTTGCAATTTTTTATTGTTGTCGGTCATAGTAATTCCATTAAAACCCCAAAAGTTTTTAAAATCTTTGGGGTTTAGTTTTTCTATTTCGGTAAACGAAGTTTTTCTGAATCTTTTAAATATTGTTTTAAGGCGAAAAGTGCCGCAATTTTAGCTTCTTCTTCGTTCCTAGCTTTTAGCTTTTCTTCCGAATAATATTGCTTCACAAAATTAGTGTCGAAATTCCCGCTGCGGAAAGCTTCGTGTTCGAATACAAATTTCCCAAAGGGAAGAGTAGTACTTACCCCTACCACCTCAAATTCTGAAATGGCCTTTAGCATTAACTGCATAGCCTCATTTCTTGTTTTTCCGTAAGTAATTAATTTCGAGAGCATGGGGTCATACTGAATTGGTACCTGCATGCCTTCGGTAAAGCCGTCATCAACTCTAATATTTTTTCCGCTTGGCGGACGGTAAACTTCCAATTTACCTACGCTGGGCATAAAATTGTTAAGGGTATCTTCGGCATACACACGCACTTCAAAGGCATGGCCGTTTATTTTTAAATCATCTTGAGTAAATGCCAATTTTTCGTTATTGGCAACTAAGATTTGCTGCTCCACCAAATCTAGTCCAGTAATTAATTCGGTTACCGGATGCTCCACTTGAAGGCGGGTATTCATTTCTAGGAAATAGAAATTTAATTTTTCGTCCAACAAAAATTCTACTGTACCGGCCCCCACATAATTACAGGCCTTGGCAACTTTTACAGCCGCTTCGCCCATACGCTTTCGCAATTCGGGGGTTAAAATTGATGATGGCGCTTCCTCTACAACTTTTTGGTGGCGCCGCTGTATGCTGCATTCGCGTTCAAAAAGATGGACAGTATTGCCAAAATTATCGGCCAACACCTGAATTTCTATATGGCGTGGGGAAGAGACAAATTTTTCAATAAACACCGAGCCATCGCCGAAAGAGCTTTCTGCCTCGCTAATGGCGCGATTCATTTGCTCTTCAAATTCTTCCGAATTTTCAACAATGCGCATTCCTTTTCCGCCACCTCCGGCAGAGGCTTTAATTAAAATTGGAAAACCAATTTCCTTGGCGATTTTTTTGGCTTCGCCAACATCAGTAATAGCTTCGGCGGTACCGGGAACCATCGGAATGTCATAATCCTTTACTGCATCTTTTGCGGCAAGTTTACTTCCCATTATACGAATAGCGTGCGAGTTGGGCCCAATAAATATCATTCCGCTCTTTTCAACACTTTCGCCAAAGGTGGCATTTTCACTTAAAAATCCGTAGCCGGGATGAATGGCGTCTACATCGAGTTCTTTGGCAATTTTGATAATATTATTGCCCAATAGATACGATTCATTTGAGGGAGGTGGGCCAATGCAAACTGCCTCATCGGCGAATTTTACGTGGGGGGCATTTCTATCGGCTTCAGAAAATACGGCAACCGTTTTTATTCCCATATTATGGGCGGTTTTCATAATTCGCAAGGCTATTTCACCCCTATTGGCAACTAGTATTTTTTTAATCATTTTGTTCCAGTTCAATTAACAAGGTTCCTTTATCTACAGTTTCACCTTTGGAAATATTTACAGATTTAATCTTTCCATCGCGTGGTGCGGTTAAGGTATTTTCCATTTTCATTGCTTCCAGAACGCATAAAAAATCACCTTTTTCCACGGTATCTCCGGAGGAAACATTTACGTCTAAAATTAAACCGGGCATAGGCGCATGAACTTCGTCCTGAACCGAAGCGTTGCCAAGTGAAAGTCCCATTTTATTGATTAAGGCATCGAGTTGGTTTTCCAGTTTTACCTCGTAACGATTGCCGTTGATAGATAAAGTATATGTTTTCTTGTGAAAATCGGCCCTTAGGGTTTCTACCTCAACCGATTTGTTATTGTAGATTATATTTGACTTTTTGTAGTCTGAAATTACATCCAACTTTTCCAAATCGTTGGCATTCAATGAAAACTCGAAGTTTTCATTTACAATTGCCTTGAATTTTTCATTCATAATTAGAAATTTTGATAAAGGTAATATTTGTGGCAAGATAATACCAATAGGAATTCCTTAAATAAAAAAGGTGTTTTATGAAAACGTGGGCCTTTGGACCATCGGCTTTCTTTAAACACCTTTATTTTCAAAAACTTAATTATAGCCTATTTTTTAGGCGTATCGTCATCATTTTTATTATCGATATTCTTATCATCAGAATCGGGATCGGGCTTTTCGTCGTCCTGCTTTTCGGAATTCATTTTCTTTCTAACTTCACTCAAGGCAGTACGCAGTTCATTCATTTTTGTTTCCAAATCTTTTGTCTGCTTTTTGGAAATACCTTCCTTGCCAGTTACACTGTTAAGACAATGAATTAAAAAATCGAGATGCTCCAGTTCTGCCACCTTTTTAGCTTCGGAACCTGCTTTTCGCCAAATTCTTTTAAAATTTTCATTCACTTCATTCCATTTGGTCTCAATTTTTTCGTCTTCAACAACAAATAACAAACATAAATCTATATTTAAGGTTGCTATTAAATCCCAGTAATCAATGTCTTGCAGCTCCGACTTTTCACTTAAGGTTTTAAGAAGTTCGGTGAGCAATTCCCTAGCTTCGGAAAAAGAACGAAGCTTATACTTTACTTTGTCTAAAGTAAATTCGCCCCCATCTTTTATAGCCTCACTGAAAACCAACAAACAAGCCAATTCAATTGAATTCACCAACGAATAGGTTTTATTAGGGTTTTCGTCTTTATTATAGGCATTTTCATAATGCGAAATTGCAGCTTTATAAGCCTCAGCCTGCTTTTTGGCATCTGGCGCAAGCATGGCCAAACGTTTGTAGGCGCTCCCCAAAAGATTGTGGCGCTCTGCTGTTTCGCCCGCTATAAGCAGTACTTTAAGATCATTAATTACCCGCTCGGTCTTTTCGTAGGCTTGCTGTTTAATTTCTAAATTTGAGTTCTCATTTTCAAAAACTTCCTTGATGTATAGTTTAGACCGGGTATTGCAGTATTTTTCCATACATGAAAAGGTGAAATCTGCATTTTCCATTTTCAAGAGTTCCTCAAAATTTTCAACTGCTTCGGTATAAAGCGCCAATTCCTGATAAATTTTGGCAACGCGCTCTATAATCTGCGGTGTTCTGGAAACATCCCTATTTACTGCCGTCATTATAGTATGCAATTCCGCCAAATGGTCTTTATCTACACTGGTTGCCATTTGCAGTTGGTTCAATAAATTATCCAAATCTATTTCCGCCTCCTGTGGCACAATATAACTTGGCGACCATGTATTACTGCCACCAGAAATACCCTTCAGTTTAAAAAATGGATCGCCATAACATTGGTATGCACCCCAAGTATTGTTGCCTGGGTGTTTTTCATAAATATAATTCCGTGCATTTCTAACTGCATTTCCAAAATTATCTCCCGCAAACATATTGCTGTAAAACACCTGTGCGAAGTCTAGGGCAGCGGCATCATTAACGGCCCAGCCCGCTGCAATAACAGCCTTCACGCCAATGCTTATTAATTGGGTACCAATATTGGCAGCCAGTTTATACCTATCGCGATAAAACCTTTCATCTTCGGCATTGCTATAGCCCAAATGACAACAGTTAACGAAAACCAATTCTGGCACCACGGGCATCTGTTTGATTTCGAATACGGTAAGAAATAAATCTTTTCCTATTACCATACCCGATTTTTTAGGAGAATCTGGATTATAAACCCCGTGGCCAGCTAAATGGATTATGGAATAATCATTACAGAAAAAATTCTTGACGATACTTTCTGCCCTAGTGCCTATAAGTTGTGTAATTGGGTAGCCCACATTTTCCAAGGTTTCCTTTACTATCATTCCCTCGTCCTTGGCACCCGGTAATTGTGAGATATAGCCATCTAAAATAGGGTCTGCAATAATCAAGGCTCCTTTTTCGGCTACGCGCTTAATATTGATTCTGTAATCTTTGGTAGACAATTGCCTAATCATACCCGCATTAATACAAAGCGGTTTGGAATTTGTAGTATTGTCCTGCAGCAATTCCCAAGGATAGGACGCAGTATTTTCATCCAAGATCCAGGAAATATTACCTTTTCGTTTTAATTTCTCTTTTAAATTATTCGGAATTAATAATTCGAAAAGGGTCTTTGCAGTACAAGGCGACCACTGATTGCTGTGCGATACTTCCGAAATAAATAAATCTATAAGCGGGGTACTACTAAAAAGTTCGTTTTCTTCTTCCCTAGAATCGGCTGTGGATGAGCCAAAAACCATGCTTGCCGGTTCCCCGGTTTTTTCATTTGCCGGCTTATATTTAATTGTAATCCTGTTCCACCAATCTTCCGCATTATCTAACGGTGTTCTCTTCTTTATGCCCAATAAATTTTTAATTCGTTTATTGCCTATTATAATATTATACGTGGAGTTTTCCTTACTGGCAATTTTGTTGAGCACATACATACAATTTAAGGCCTTGCTTGCGTAAAGCTCAATAATTTCGATATGTTGTACGGTTCTATAACCCTCGTCGCCCAACATTTTTATCTTTTCATTGGCGCGATTTACCCCATCTATAATTGCCTTTAATGAACCCTCTAATGAAAGCCCACCATAACCTGTTGCAATAATTAAGGAAGAAATACCGATTCCTTTTTTAGGAATAGCACTTCCCCGAAGACTTAAAAGATAATTTAGTACTCCCTGTTCTATTGATTTCGAAAACTGAAAGGATGTAAGTTGGTCCGGCTCGCCAAGACCTACGATAATGGCGCCTTCAAAATCGCTGTCTTTGGTTTTTCCGAAAATAGCATTGGTGCCAATTTCGCCAGGGTAAAGCCCTAATCTGTGTTTAGAAGTAAGATTGCCGCCCAGATAATTATCGATGGATTTTTCGGCATACAGCACTCCGTCGTTTAAGAAATGTCCGGCTACAATTGGGTATGATGCATAACGCAGATCGCCATTACTTACGGTTATGGTCACGGGAATTTGGCTGGCAACGGCTTCGGTTTCTTGTCCTAACCCTAAGATTGTTTTTTCCAAACCTTCTTCTGAAAGATCAAAATCAATATCCGGTTCGGCCCTGAAAACTTTTTCTTCCCCACGCAATAGCGGCTTTGTATTGCGTATTAATTTGGTTTGCCCTGTGGTAAGTATTTCCTCTATGGCATTAAAAAGATCGGGGTCGTTTGCCAAGGCGCCATGGGTTACGCGCGAATAATAAACAGCATTTGCCGCTATCATTTGTTTTGGAATACCAGATTCCCACGTTACACTTTGGTCGCCTTCACTGGTATAAAGGAAATACAACTGTTTTTTCGGCGGAATTTCATCTAAATAATAACCGCAGGGCGTCATTTTATCCTTCCCGGCAATATATACCATACTGGAATAATCTATTTCATCGCGTTTCTTCAAAATATTGTCGCGGTAACTTCTGAAGTAATCCAGAGCAGATTGTTGGGGCAAAGGCCAGTCCGATTTTCCGAAGAACTTGCGCATATTTTCCCAAGTTTCCATTTCGGCAAAATCGTTCTTGGCATCAGTCGTTAACGGCAATAAGGCCAAAATACCTGGAAATTGCGAGAACATTTTCAATAAGCTTTTTTTGGTGTGGAATAGATCCAATTTGCTTAATTTTTGAATAATTGGGTCTTCACCAAAAAGAACTGATGGAATTCTAAAAGAACCGCCCAAAGGCGAACCAAGATATAGCATTCTAAAACCTTTTGAAGCTTTTAGCTCCTGCCAGGTTTCATCGTGATTTATAATAAAATCGCGCACCAATACCCCACCCATGGAATGCCCAATAATTTTAATGGGCTGACCTATCTTGAGCAAACTTTTAATTTTTGTGTTGAATTCATTGGCACAATCGGGTAAGGGTTTTCTCCAATCGAAAGGATAGACCACAACATCGTACTTGCCGGAAAGCCATTTGTAAAGTTTGTAATAGGAAGTTTTTACAACGGAGTCTGCTATAATTTTATTCACGTTTGAATATCCAAGATTTATAAGGCCACCACTGAGTATACGGCCATAGTGAAGCCATATTTCCTTCTCTTTTTGGGTAAGGTTTGAACCCATAATTCCCGGCAACATAACCACGATGGGTTTTGTACCTGAAGGCGGAATGGCCGATGGATATAGTTCGCCACTTTCAACCAGGGCTCTATCGCTGCCTGGTATTTGATTTTGCGGAATACATTTAAATCCCGGAATAGCTTGCCCTTCCGCAGTTTTAAGCACCAAGTCTATGGCCTCGCGGGTTTTGGCATTTTCAAAGTATTTTACGTGGTTTACGTCCGCACCTTGATCGAAGAAATATTGAATATTGTTGCTACGCTTTGCGCCCAAGTACATAGAATCTGTATTTACAACCAAATCATTCCGTTGCCAATAGAACAGTTTCCCGAGTATTACGAAAAGACCTTGTCCAGAAAAACTCACTCTTCCGTTCCCCGAAATAATGGCCAGCGGCTTCCCATTAATTGCCGCTTCAGGGGAAGGGTCATTCAATATTTTAATGAAGGGCGATTCCGGTCTTTGTGCCTCCAAGCCTGGAAGGACGTTTACGTCATCTTTACTTTCAACGGCCGCGGAAAGCAATTCCTTTAAAATATCGCCAAAAGCGCCGCCAATAATAAGTGTAAGATTAAAAAACACATTTAAAATATGGTCCAATCTTTTTGATGCCAATTTTGTACCCGCTGCAGGACAGCCCACTCTAATAAATTTTGCCACTCTAATCTTTTTGTCCTTAAAGATTTTGTTGAGGGCCTCAATATTTTTAATGTCCTCTTCCCTGTCGCCTTCCTTTTCCAAAAGTGCAATGTGGCTGCTGTTAAAGCCGAGGGAAGTTTCCGAATTATCGTGACTGTATTTATTTAAAATATCGCCCACTATACCACCCCTTGAATGGGTTAGCATATGTACTACCGCATTATCTGGCAGCATGCCGGCCAATTTTACAACATTCAACAGCGGACTTTCGGTTAAGGTTCTATGCTGAAAAGCAATTACGTTTTTCCCGTAAAATTGATGTAGCGTATTCCAAACAGTAGTATTTTTCAAATCCTTAAAAGCTCCGAAGGTATCTGAATTGGTTCCATGTATAAATAGGAAGAACGGACTGCTGGAAGGTTTACCATCGAAACTGCCAAATTTAAAATCTTTGTCTACGGTGAAAAGTCCAGCGCCGGTGGTTAAATAATTTTTTGGGAAAACGGTTGGGTCAATTTCGTTTTGCAGGTGTTTGTCTTCCAGTTTTTTTGACAGTTCGGCCACCCCTTTTCCAATTGCTTTTTTTGCAAAGACCTTTAAAAGTTTGACGGCAATTTTACCAATTATGCCACGCTCGGTGGCTGGTGCTTCGACCGAAGCGGGCAAAACAAAGACTTCAGGATGTAAATCGCGACTGCCCGGAGGTTTTAAGGCTGGATCGAGCTCGTGAAAAACTTCGTGCATAGTAGACGCATCGCACATCCACAAAGTGCCGTCATCAAGAACTAGCTGCAATAATTTATCGTTTCCTTCCAGTTTAATCTCGTGCTGGTTAGAGACATCCCTATTACTGGTCTGTAGATTGTAAACAATAGCTCCTTCCTCATCTGTTTCCTTATTGCCATAAACCACTAGCTTTTTAATTGGTTCCATAGTTTAACGTATTTGGTTAGTGTGTAAAATTTCCGTTGTTCTATATAAAAAACACTGTAAATGGGCATATTACACTCAAATACAGCAGTTTACTTATCCGTTAAAATAAAGTTAAACTAATTAATTTAACTTTAAAACACTTATAATGAGTTAATTAAGCGTATAAGGGGGATGGTTTTGAGGAGATTAAAAAGTTACGATAAATTTTCAGAATTGTAAAAGAATTTTCTTTGCCATATTTAAAGTAACAAACTGGTTTTTAAATTATTGAATTTTAAAAAATTGGATTATGTGGAAATGTTTTAATTTCAGTATCTTTTAGAAATCAAAATGATTCTTAAATCAAACGAAAATTTCTTCGGAAGGAATCAGTGAAATGAAAATCTAATAAGCTTAAAAAATGGTTATGAAAAAATATCTTATCCTGGCAATGGTTTTGGTTTTTTGTACCTCGTGCGCGCAGCGGAAAAAACAAAATGATGTAGAATTAAAAACAGAAGCCCAATCGTATAAAATAGATGAAGTGGTTTCCAATCTGGGAAATCCGTGGGGAATGACGTGGCTTCCGGACGGCAGTATGCTCATTACCGAAAAAGATGGCCGCTTAATTCATTTTAAAAATAATGAGAAAACTGAAATTGCCAATGTACCCGCAGTTTATAACAATGGCCAAGGCGGATTGCTGGATATAGAATTGCACCCCAACTATCAAGAAAACGGATGGATTTATATTACCTATGCCTCAGAAGAAGGTGATGGCAAAGGAGGCCATACTGCCTTGATGCGCTGCAAACTGGAAGGTAATTCCCTTACAAATATTGAAACCCTCTACAAAGCGACACCGAATACTACGGCTGGCCAGCATTTTGGATCGCGAATTGAATTTGACAATGATGGCCTTGTATATTTTTCGATTGGCGAAAGAGGCGAACGGGAGGTTAATCCGCAGGATATTACCCGCGATGGCGGAAAAATATACAGGTTGAACGATGATGGCAGCATCCCAACAGACAATCCTTTTTATAATGAACCCAATGCAAAAAAAGCAATCTATACCTACGGAAACCGAAACCCCCAAGGAATGGCGAAACATCCGGAAACAGGTAAAATATGGATGCACGAGCACGGACCTAAAGGTGGCGATGAAATAAATATCGTTAAAAAAGGTGCCAATTATGGCTGGATGGAAGTTACCTACGGCGTTAACTACAGCGGCACAACCATTACGGAGGAAACTACAAAAGAAGGCATTGAGCCGCCCGTGTATTATTGGGTGCCATCAATCGCGCCCTGCGGAATGGATTTTGTTACTGGCGATAAATACCCACAGTGGAAAGGAAAGTTGCTAGTAGGTTCTTTAAAATTTGCTTACGTTGAATTGCTTACCCTTGATGGTGAAAAGGTAACCAATCGGGAAAAAATTGCCCAAGATATTGGACGTGTAAGGAATGTGAAAATGGGCCCTGACGGATTAATTTATATTGCCGTTGAAGGGCAGGGAATATTTAGGTTAATTCCAGAATAATTTAAAAAGTGTCAAGTGGAGCGCAGTCGGAACCGAATAGTTCTCGACTGCGCTCGAACAGACATGGCTATTACTTTTTAGTTCCCTTTTTTCGCTTTCTATAGAAATCAAAAGCGAACCAACCAATTAGGGCTATTACAAAATACATAAAGTACGAAACTGGTTTTCCGCTACCTCCAACAGTTGTAAATAAACGATCCCAACGTACTTTTTTATTTAAACTATCCCAGCTCATCCATACAAATACTGGTTTACCCACCACGTGATTAAAGGGTACAAACCCCCACGTACGGGCATCTTCACTATTGTTTCGGTTGTCTCCCATTAACCAATAGTAATCCATTTTAAATGTGTATTCGGTAAGCGGATTTCCGTTTAATAATATTTCGGTTCCAGATTGGGTGATTTTATTTTCTATGCCCAGTTCACTTCCTTCATAAACTTCAATAATACGCTTATAAAAAGGTAATGATTCCGGCGTAATTGATACGGTAACGTCTTTTTTCGGAATATATAAGGGGCCGAAGAAATCGTTATTCCAAGCATACTTTTCATCATTTGGGAAAATGCCTTGATCCCAAATTCCCTTTTCATTTCTAAAACGGGAAATACTTAATACATTGGGATTGTTTTTTAACATATTTAGAGACTCCTCAGAAATTCCTCCAAATACATAGGTGTTATCTTTAAAACCATAATATCTATTGTACAACATTTCAGGATTTAACTGGCTATTAACCTGTACAACGTAACTAAACTGAAGTTTCGCTCTATCCGGTAATTCATTCGGTTTACCATTTATAAATACATAACCATCACGAACTTCCAATGAATCTCCCGGAAGGCCAACGGCACGTTTTACATAGTTCGATTTTTTATCGATTGGTTTGTAATAGTATTTGCCATCACCATATTGCTGAAAGGCATTTACTGTATCTACTGGCCAGTTAAAAACCACAATATCGTTGCGTTTTATATCTTGGAAACCAGGTAGCCTGAAATAAGGTATTTGAGGTTTTGTGAGATACGATTTTTTACCAACTACAGGAATGGTATCGTGAACCATAGGAAACGATATAGGCGTCATTGGGGTACGCGCGCCGTAATGGAACTTGCTTACGAAAAGGAAGTCGCCCACCAACAAAGTTTTTTCCAAAGATGAAGTTGGGATTGTAAAAGGTTGCATTACATAGGTATGCACAATAGTTGCTGCAACTACAGCAAATAAAATTGAACTTACCCACTCTCCTGTGGAAGTTCGTGGTTTTAAATCCCTATCGGCAATATGGGTTACGTTTTGGGTGTAGTTTATGTAATAAATGTACAATCCAAAAGTTACGATTCCCAAAATGGTATCGGTAGTAGAATTACGGCCGAAGCTACGTAGGATTTCTACCCACACCACGGGGAACATAATTAAATTCACTATAGGAATAAACAGTAAAATTGTCCACCACCATGGGCGGTTAATAATTTTCATTAAAACCACCGAGTTATAAACTGGGACTGCGGCCTCCCAAGCTTTTCTACCTGCGGCCTGATACAATTTCCAAGTACCCGCGAAATGGATTAATTGAACTATTAAAAAAAATGCAAACCAACCTGTCCAACTCATATTTTCAAAGCCCCCCAGCCCCCGAAAGGGTAGCAAGAGGAAATTTTTTAATTATTAAATTTTTTTATCTCGTGTCTATCAGAATATTTGCGCCCTGAATTCCCATTTGCGGGGTTAGGGGGCCAAAACATCCTTCATCGTAAAAATTCCTTTTTTATCTTTTAAAAATTCTGCCGCCAATATAGCACCTTTTGCAAAACCTTCGCGGCTGTGCGCCACGTGTTCTAATGAAATTGTATCGATGGAAGAATTATAGGAAACTATATGTGTTCCCTTAACGTCTTCTTCGCGCTTCGCGGTAATTTTCAACATATTTTCTTCCGAAGCATCCAACTTCCAATCTTGTTTTTCGCTATGTTTTAAAATTCCTTCGGCAATGGTAATTGCGGTGCCGCTAGGCGCATCTTTCTTTTCGGTGTGGTGTATTTCTTCTACCGAAACATCATATTCCTTCCAAGGCGCCATCAACTTTGCGGCGTACTCATTAATGCTGAAAAACAGATTAACGCCCACACTGAAGTTGGACGCGGTAATAAAACTTCCGTTACGTTTTTCACATAAGTTTACCATTTCATCATATTTCGCTAACCAACCCGTAGTTCCTGAAACTACCGGAACTCCAGCTTCCAAAGCCTTTGAGATATTTTCTACCGCAGCTTCGGGGGAAGAAAATTCTATTGCGACTTCGGCATCATCAAAATTTCCTTCGGAAGAGTTACTGCTA